>CAIWDF010000218.1 GCA_903911435.1 uncultured Bacteroidota bacterium | reverse complement strand
TTCGTGCAGGTCGGAACTTACCCGACAAGGAATTTCGCTACCTTAGGACCGTTATAGTTACGGCCGCCGTTTACTGGGGCTTCAATTCAAAGCTTCTTCTTGCGAATAACCTCTCCTCTTAACCTTCCAGCACCGGGCAGGTGTCAGGCCATATACATCACCTTTCAGTTTAGCATAGCCATGTGTTTTTGATAAACAGTCGCCAGAGCCATTTTACTGTGGCCCTCCTTGCGGAGGGCACCCTTTTTCCCGAAGTTACAGGGTTAATTTGCCTAGTTCCTTAGCCGCGGATCACTCGAGCACCTCAGGATTCTCTCCTTGACTACCTGTGTCGGTTTGCGGTACGGGTTGCTGTTACCTGAAGCTTAGTGGTTTTTCTTGGAAGTCTGATTAGAATCATATTCAATTGTCCGAAGACTCCTGATACTATCGGGTTCGACAAGGAATGCGGATTTACCTACACTCCCTATATCTACACCTTTTAACGCACATATTCGTCAGTGCGCAGATTTTTCACTACTTCGTCACCACATCGCAGTAAAGCAAGTACTGTAATATTAAACAGTTGTCCATCGACTACGCCATTCGGCTTCGCCTTAGGTCCCGACTAACCCTGAATCGATTAACGTTGTTCAGGAAACCTTAGTCTATCGGTGGGCGGGTTTCTCGCCCGCCTTATCGTTACTTATGCCTACATTTGCTTTTCTAACTGCTCCAGCATGGCTGACGCCACACCTTCAGTGCTGTTAGAATGCTCCCCTACCAGTACATATTGCTATATAATCCAAAGCTTCGGTACTATGTTTAATGCCCGATTATTATCTACGCCCAATCGCTCGACTAGTGAGCTGTTACGCACTCTTTAAATGAATTGCTGCTTCCAAGCAAACATCCTAGCTGTCAAAGCAATCGGACCACATTAGTTCAACTTAACATAGATTTTGGGACCTTAGCTGTTGGTCTGGGTTCTTTCCCTCTCGCCCACGGACCTTAGCACCCGCGGGCTCACTCCCGAGCATATCATATAGTATTCGGAGTTTGTCAGGATTTGGTAGGCGGTGAAGCCCCCTAGTCCAATCAGTAGCTCTACCTCTATATGACTCAATCTCGAGGCTGTTCCTAAAAACATTTCGGGGAGTACGAGCTATTTCCCAGTTTGATTAGCCTTTCACCCCTACCCACAACTCATCCGGAAGCTTTTCAACGCTTATCAGTTCGGTCCTCCATTCCGTGTTACCGGAACTTCAACCTGGTCATGGGTAGATCACAAGGTTTCGCGTCTACCCCCTCTAACTATACGCCCTATTCAGACTTGCTTTCGCTTCGGCTGCAGATCTTAAATCTTTAACCTTGCTAGAGAGGAGTAACTCGTAGGCTCATTATGCAAAAGGCACGCAGTCACGGCACGAAGCCGCTCCTACCGCTTGTAAGCGTATGGTTTCAGGGTCTATTTCACTCCGCTATTCGCGGTTCTTTTCACCTTTCCTTCACAGTACTGGTTCACTATCGGTCTCTCAAAAGTATTTAGCCTTACCAGATGGTGCTGGTGGATTCCCACAAGGCGTCTCCGACCTCGCGGTACTCAGGATACTACTATGTAACATTTTCAATTCGTGTACGGGATTATCACCCTCTATGATTCAACTTTCCAGAAGATTCCACTTTAAAAATATAGTCAATATTGTAGTCCTACAACCCCACAAATGCCTTAACATTTGTGGTTTGGGCTAATCCCCTTTCGCTCGCCACTACTTAGGGAATCACTAAATTGTTTTCTTTTCCTCCGGGTACTTAGATGTTTCAGTTCTCCGGGTTAGCATCCTTTCGGATAATAGTTCTTCAAACTATTGGGTTGCCCCATTCGGAAATCTACGGGTAAGGATATTTGCTCCAAACCGTAGCTTATCGCAGCTTATCACGTCCTTCATCGCCTTTGAGAGCCAAGGCATTCGCCATACGCCCTTAATTACTTTCTTATTAATTAATGCTTGTATTCTTTTGATAATTAATTAAATTATCACTTGTATTTTCTTTCAATATGTCAAAGAACTTTACCCTAATTAAAGGTTTTGTGGAGAATAACGGATTCGAACCGATGACCCCCTGCGTGCAAGGCAGGTGCTCTAGCCAGCTGAGCTAATTCCCCAATACGAATTTATAGTGTAGTCCCGAGCAGATTTGAACTGCTGACCCCTACATTATCAGTGTAGTGCTCTAACCAACTGAGCTACGGGACTATTTTGATTTCGGGTTTCGGATTTTCGGATTTCGGATTAATTCATCTTGAAACCGAAAGTCTTATTTCGTCAATCCCTTAGCTTTATTAGTTATACCACTTCTGAAGCTCGTTTTGGGTAAGTTTAAAATAATTGAGAAGATAGAAATAATGAGTACCGTGACTTCCGATGAACAGGAATGAAACATAGTCACTCTAAAAAGGAGGTATTCCAGCCGCACCTTCCGGTACGGCTACCTTGTTACGACTTAACACCAGTTACTGGTTTTACCCTAGGCGACTCCTTGCGGTTATCGACTTTAGATACTCCCAACTTCCATTGTTTGACGGGCGGTGTGTACAAGGCCCGGGAACGTATTCACCGAAACATTGCTGATTTTCGATTACTAGCGAATCCAGCTTCATGAAGTCGAATTGCAGACTTCAATCCGAACTGGGACAAGCTTTAGAGATTAGCATCATGTCACCATGTAGCAACCCTTTGTACTTGCCATTGTAGTACGTGTGTAGCCCTGGACGTAAGGGCCGTGCTGACTTGACGTCATCCCCACCTTCCTCACCGCTTGCGCGGGCAGTTTCATTAGAGTTCCCACCATTACGTGCTGGCAACTAATGATAGGGGTTGCGCTCGTTGCGGGACTTAACCCAACACCTCACGGCACGAGCTGACGACAGCCATGCAGCACCTAGTTTCGTGTCCTTGCGGAAAAGTTCCTTTCAGAACCGGTCACTAACTTTCAAGCCCAGGTAAGGTTCCTCGCGTATCATCGAATTAAACCACATACTCCTCCGCTTGTGCGGGCCCCCGTCAATTCCTTTGAGTTTCACTCTTGCGAGCGTACTCCCCAGGTGGATTACTTATTGCTTTCGCTTAGAGGCGTACAGTATATCGCACACTTCGAGTAATCATAGTTTACAGCGTGGACTACCAGGGTATCTAATCCTGTTTGATACCCACGCTTTCGTGCCTCAGCGTCAGTTACAGTTTTGTGAGCTGCCTTCGCAATCGGTGTTCTGTGTCATATCTAAGCATTTCACCGCTACATGACACATTCCGCCCACATCAAATGTACTCAAGATTAACAGTATCAATGGCAGTTCTGTTGTTAAGCAACAGGCTTTCACCACTGACTTATTATTCCGCCTACGCACCCTTTAAACCCAATGAATCCGGATAACGCTTGGATCCTCCGTATTACCGCGGCTGCTGGCACGGAGTTAGCCGATCCTTATTCTTACAGTACAATCAGCCCTCTACACGTAGAGGGGTTTTTTCCCGTATAAAAGCAGTTTACAACCCATAGGGCCGTCATCCTGCACGCGGCATGGCTGGATCAGTCTTTCGACCATTGTCCAATATTCCTTACTGCTGCCTCCCGTAGGAGTCTGGTCCCTGTCTCAGTACCAGTGTGGGGGTTAATCCTCTCAGATCCCCTAGACATCGTAGCCTTGGTGAGCCGTTACCTCACCAACTAGCTAATGTCACGCATGCTCATCTTCAACCACCGTAGTTTTAATAATAAAGTGATGCCACTCTATTATATTATGGTGTGTTAATCCGAATTTCTTCGGGCTATTCACCAGTTGAAGGTAGATTGCATACGCGTTACGCACCCGTGCGCCACTCGTCATCAAGTATTGCTACTCATGTTACCGTTCGACTTGCATGTATTAGGCCTGCCGCTAGCGTTCATCCTGAGCCAGGATCAAACTCTTCATTGTAATTGTAGAATTTGATTTTCTTGCTCTATTTCAAAAAAGAAAATTAATTATTTATTTGTTTTGGACTTTGTTTCTCAATATATAATAAGAACATTATTATATAAGGGATACTTATTATTTCTATTAGCTTCTCAATATTTTCAAAGAACTTATTTATATTTTGTTTCTACTTTCGGTAGAATAGTTTTGCTTTCGCAGAACCAATAAATTTCAGTTTTAAAGAACTCCCTTTTTGTTTGGGGCGACAAAAGTACTAATACTTTTTGACCCTGCAAGTTTTTTTTAATTATTTTTAAAATATTTTTTAATTATCTTAAATCTATTTACTCGCAGCCTTTATTAGAACGATACTCTTTTTTTGTTTGGGGCGACAAAAGTACTAATACTTTTTGACCCTGCAAGCTTTTTTTATTTTATTTTTAAAATACTTTGATTTCCTTTAAAAACCTATGACTTGCAATCTTTTTTAAGAACTATTCCCTTTGTTTGGGGCGACAAAAGTAGTAAAGATTTTGATACTGCAACTATATATTTTGCAATTTCCTTGAAATAATTCGCAAACTTTTGTTAATTTATCCTTAAAGCCCTGTTAACATTGATGTTTGAAGGTGCAAGAATTTTGTAATAATTTTCACTTTTATTGAAACGAGCGCAGCTTGTTTCCTTTTTTGGGCATTTTAGGGCTGGCTTTACTCAATTAAATATGGTCTCTCCTACTCTATTATTACTTTCTTATTTGTTGTATTCTTATTGTCATCTGTAATTTGTACGATGTACACTCCCTTTGCATAGCCTCTCATATCAAGGGTTACATGGGTGGTGTTGTGTAATGTTTGTTCTAGGTTTTTGATTTCGCGACCTGTAACATCTATTACTTTAATATTAGTATTGAGCTGTTCCTTATTAAAGGTAATGGTGGTTTCGGAGGTGAAAGGATTGGGCGATATGGTTATTCCATTGCTTTCCTCTGTATTACTAGTAACATTCAAACATAAGTCTACGGTGATGGGTACCGAATCGGAAACTGTACAAGCCCCACTTATATATGTGTACGTTATATAATAAGTGCCTACACCTGCGACATAGGGGTAGAATATATTTGAGTTTTCGCCAATACCACTATAAGTACCTCCTGGAGGGTTTCCGTTGGTTAGCGGAAAAGGAACAAGATTTTCACAAACAGTGCCTAGGGGCGAAAGAGTAACAACAGGTCTTGCCGAACCATATACGTTTATGGATTGTGGGGTGCTTGAACCACAACCGTTGCTTGCTATTACTGTAATAACTCCACCAAGGGAATCTGCGGTGGCGGTGATAAGACATGAATCGGAAGAACCTGACCAAGTTGGTGGTAATGACCAAGTATAACTAGTTGCAGCACTATCATTAATTACACCATAGGCTGTTGATGAGCCATCGCAAACATGAGTAATCCCTAATATAGAAGATGGTTGGGAAGGAGCTGGAGGACTAATAGTTAGATTTAAAGTAATCAAACTATCGCAACCATTACTATTGGTAAGTGTTTGAGAATATGTTCCACTTGTTGAATAGGTTTGCGAGTCCAATGTATAACTGTAACATGCGGCTATATTTATTGTGGAAGTGCTTGGGTTGTTCACCAAAAGATATAAAGTAACAATACTATCGCATCCATTGATATTAGTAAGTGTTTGATTGTAGGTTCCACTTGTAGCATACGTTTGAGCGTTTAAGGTATAACTATCGCATGTGGCTGCATTTATTGTTGAAGTACTTGAGTTGTTCACCACAAGATTTAAAGTAACAATACTATCGCATCCATTGCTATTGATTAGTGTTTGATAGTAGGTTCCGCTTGCAGTATACGTTTGAGAGTTCAATGTATAACTATTGCATGTGGCTGCATTTATTGTTGAAGTACTTGGGCTGTTCACAACGAGTGTAGTTACAATAGCACTATCACAAGAATGAATAGTACTTAAATGACTTGTATGTGTTGTTGCTATTGAACCAATAGTCCCATCAGGAAAGGTATAAGTAGCACCTTGACAGATTGAAGCTGTGACATTACTGCTATAGACCGGATTTACAAAAACGGAGGCTGTACTTGTAGAAGAGCAATTTCCAATCGATCCTGTAACCGTATAAGTATGGGTAGTTAGTGGACTTGCATTTGCCGTATTTGTTCCTGTAGAAGTTGCTCCGTTGCTCCACGTAAATGAGTTTGCTCCGCTAGCTGTTAATGTTGCAGTTTGTCCTGTACATATTGATGAAGAAGTTACATTAATAGTTGGTGAAGGGTTAACAATCACGTTAAAAGAAACATTTGAAGGATAAACGCAGCAGGTAAGAGGAGTAATATAATAAGTAACAGTAGCTGGAGTAGTACCAGAATTAATTAACACATCAGTTATACTATTAGTGTAATTCGGACTTGCGAAACCTGTAACAGAAAAAGGAGCTGAATGGGAAACATAAATTAAATTTGGTGGATTGCTTGAGCAATTACCAGTAATTGCAGGAAAATATACAACAGTGCCACCAGAGCAAATCGTTTGATTGGGAGGTGCTGCTATCTGTGATGATTCCACACCAACAGTTACAATGCCTGGCAAAGAACTACATCCATTTACTGTAGCAACAACAGAATACATATATGCTCCGACAGGAAAGGACAGAATAGCCGATGTGTTCTGCGCACTTGGATTTGTTACACCCGAACCACTCCAAGAATAAGTAGCTCCTGGAATCGAACTGGCATATAAACTAACCGAAGTTGAGCCACATAGTAGGCTCGGAGAGGCCGTAGCAATCGGTGTGGGTATTGTAGGACAAGGAACGGTAAGAATAGCATTGGTACTTACAAGCGGATACCCATTACCTGTTGTATCCATAGCGAAACAATTAGAGACAACACAATGAAAACTTGCTCCATTATCTAAATGGCTTAAGATTGGTGTAGTGTAATAGGACGTATCGGAATTTGAATTCACAGTGGTTGATACCAATGCAGCGCCCCGATACCATCTATACGTAAATGGTGGAGTACCATTTACTTTTATTCCAAAGGAAATAGTTCCACCAACCGCTCCTGTTTGAGATATCGGCTGATGAATGATGGAAGCGGCTGTACATGGCTGGGTAATGTTTAATATTGCGGATGTACTGGTATCACTGGATATTCCTCCACAGTTAGTAACAATACAATAATAGGTATTACCACTATCAAGTGAAGTAAGTATGGGTGTGGTATAAAGATTGGTTAACGAGTTGGACGTAATACTTGAAGAAAGCACTCCATTGGTGTACCAATTATACGTAAAAGGCGGTGACCCTAGAGTTGAGATACTAAAAGTCCCTGTTGCGCCAACAGTATCCCAACTATATGTAGGATTTGCCGTAATTGTTGGAGGTGTGCAGAAAGGTGTAGGGTATCCTCCATTTGCTGTCTTTAATATTTTCCCACCAACTCCTACTGCATATCCGGTTGTCTTATTTGGAAAAAAAACTGAATTTAAATTGGTGGTAACAGGACAACTTTGTGGGTTCCAAAAAGCACCTCCATTGTATGTTTTATAAATTGTTCCATTATTACCAACTACGTATCCAGTATCAACATCAACAAAGTAAACAGAAATTAAAGTTTGACTTATACTTGAAGCCTGCGTAGTCCATGTCGTGCCTGTATTTATAGTTTTCCTTATTGCAGAACCATTAACAATAAATCCTGTTGCAGAACTCGGAAAAAAAACTGATTTTCCTGCACCACCTCCATTGTATACCCAACTTGTCCCTCCATTTGTTGTTTGTAATGACTGACCATAGCCGTAACCAACAGCATAACCGGTATTCGCATTTGGAAAATAAACACTGTTAAACCAAAGCCCACCTGCGTAATAAGTGGTCCATGTATTTCCTCCATCAATTGTTTTTGATATAATTCCAGAATTACCGTTAGTCGCTCCAACCACATATCCAATAGAAGTATTAATAAAATAAACTGAAGAATAAAAATTGTAACCACTTAACAATTGAGATACCCATGTAGTTCCACCGTTCGTTGTTTTTAAAATCATATTACTATATCCAACTGCATAACCGGTATCAACACTAGGAAAACAAACAGAAAATAAAGCATTTGGTGTACCACTTGTCTGACTAACCCAATTTACTCCACCATCAGTCGTTTTTAAAATTTTTCCATAGTTTCCAACTACATACCCAGTATCTATGGAAGTAAAACAGACAGAATACAAATCAAAAGTGGTACCACTTACCTGTTGTGTCCATTGGGCTTCAACAGTTAAACTAATAAAGACTAATAAAACAAATAGTATTATTTTTCTCATAATGTTCCTAAACAATTATATTGCTAAAGCAAAAGTAGGTAATTATAATGATATATGGAAATTGTAAGGTATTGAAATTTTTTTCTGAAAATCCTGTAACTTTTTGGCAAGTTCTGCGTTAAAAGAATAAATAAACTCGAAAAAACATTTAAAACTAATAAAAACCGCATGTAGTGACCCTTACTACTTTAAAAAGTCCGAAACAGCAAGGAATGGCTGTAGAGGCAGATTTCACAACATTTTAAAGTACGCTTAAAGATAAAGCGTTTTTGGTTCTTTGATTTAATAATTGATTGATAAATCCCTGTTTTGGCTTAGTTTAAGCTCATCACTAAGGGAATTTGGCATTCGCCTTTGCTTTGTTTCTGTGTGGAAAAGCCTCAAATTAGTTTGATTTTACGATTTTTCCATACGGCAATGAAGCTTCGCCATATGGAAATGTCGTTTTGGCGTAGGCATAAATGTCATCGCCTTAGGGCTACAGAGCATTTCCATACGGCAATGCGATTTCCGCGTACGCAAAAACCATTATCGCGTACGCGAAATTGTCATCGCGTACGCAATGAAGGCCATCGCGTACGCCAAAAGAGCATTGCCATATGGATATGGAGCATTGCCGACTCTAATAATAGCAAAGGAATGAGGCTGAAAAATGAAAGAATGAAGAATGTTGTAGAACGAAAATAATAGAAGAACAACGAAGACTATAAGTAAAGATAAAACACCCGGCCAGGTGCGTGCAAGCAGGAAGTTAATTTGTTTCGCTTCCGAAACGCTCGGAATACAATAAAAAAGAAAAGTAAACAAACCAACAACCAATTCAAGTTTAAAAATGAAAATCAAGATTAAAACTGGGTTCTCGAAGGTGAAGGATAACGACCTACCAGTGAAAGCTCAGAAAATTCATGATGACATGGCTGCTGATGTTGCCGATTATGCAACACCAGTACCAACACTTGCTTCGGGTCAATCCAAGATCGATGCCTATAACAAGGCGTTGGCAGATAGAGGTAATAAGGCGAAAACCGCTACCAAAAATGCTGCCCGTGCTGGTCTCATTGATTTCCTAAACTCTCTGGCGTTGTACGTTCAGGGTGTATGTGGAAATGATGAAGCCAAGGCATTGAAAAGTGGATATGATATCTGGAAGACTGGTTCTCCGGTGGGAGATTTACCTAAACCTAAAGGGTTTTCTTTAGGTCCGGGTAATAATTCTGGGGAGATTTATGCTAGTTGCGATTCGCTGGGAGCTAATGCGAAATCGTATATTTTCAGGTATTCGCAAGAAGATGGCAGTGACCCAGAGACTTGGCGCACAAAGGTTACTACTGACCATAAAGTCTTAATCGACTTGTTGATTAGTGGTAAAAAAGTAAGCGTTCAGTGTGCTGGGGTCGGATCAAGCAAGCATCTTACATGGAGCATAATCATCTCCATCTATGTGATGTAGTTTGTGAGAACTGAATCATGGAAAGCACCGGAAACACCGAATTGTAGCTATTTTGCAAGATAGTTTTTAGAAGTGTTTCCGCTGCTTTTTTTATTGAGTAAAAGTTGAATTCACTTATTCAGCTCCCTCAATCAATCTGCCGAATGAGCATACCCGGATAGAAATTGCCCGAGCCCCTGAATGTGGTGTATTGGTTGAGCAAAGAAGCATTTTGCACCTCGCCCACTTCGAAACGGTTGTCCCAAATATCTCTATCCACTTTTATCACTCCTTTTCTTACGTAGTTAATCTTTCCTGCCTCGTCTTGTGTGGCTTCTAGCACTTCGAAACGGTCGCCCGCCTGCAACCCTTCTTTCAACCCTATTTTGGCGGTTGGCGGATTGGCGGTGTACAAAGGCGTTTTGGTTCTAAACTGTTCGAACTTGCGCTGAAGCTTGGCAATACCCGCATCCACGGCTTTTACGGTGGCTCGGGTGATTAGCTCTTCTTCTGTTTTATTGGTAAACGCATTCGATTGCAAATCGGCAAAAGCCGATTCGTGACCAATGTATTTGAGCGAAAAAATATTGGAATTTTCGAAAGCCGCTTTCTTTGCTAGGCTAAACGAGGCATCATCCATCCAATATTCTTTGTAAAACTCAGCTGCCACTTCCTCGTTCCATACCAATCGATAGAGATAAGAAGTGTTTTTAATCACATATCCTTTGCCTGCCACCGTCAATCCGGCCGAAGCCAAAGTGGTGGCAGCCGACAAATCGGGCCCACCGGCTAGCGAACTCGCTATGCTTAGCAATGCTAGGCCTGTTTTAGCCTTGTTGGCTACATCCTCTTTATTGGTATATCTAAAATCGTTGATGACCACAAATGTGTTTCCAATCAATTCTTCACCGGCATCCGACAGCATGGCATTGCCTCGGGCCGATAGGGCTGCTATTTTAAGGTCGGTAACAGTGGCATTGTAGTTACCTCGCTGGGCTATTACATCCATATTGAAGGTTCCTTTTTCGCTTCTGTTGAACCACTTTGCTACCAACGACTTTGCAATGGCGTTGGTGTTGAGGTACATGTCGATGGTATATTGTTCGTTGGCACGCGAAGCAAGAGGGATTACCTTTTCGGAAAGATCGTGGTCGTTGAACTTTTCGGGCAAAGGTGCTTCAATAAACGTTTGTGATATTACGTTGGCATACTGCCTACCATTGTCCTGCACCATCATGGTGTATAGCGAACTTCGTTTGTACTTGATGCTGGCAGTCGAGTTTTCTTCCGAATTTTTAATTTTGGTATCTTGGCTCTTCGGGCGAATGATGTTGCCCGATGGTCCCGATGCATTGCCATTGTTACCTCCAGAAGCGTACGAATTGGAGGATGCATTGCTTTTAGTTGGTTTCGCATTGAGCGAGGTGGTGTTGGCTACTCCCCTATTTTCGGTACTTACGGCAGTTTCTTGTTTAGGTGCAGGTAGTTTTTTGTTGATAGCAATGATTTGATTTTTGGCATATCGTTCGTCAGGTTTCACCTTGCTTGCTTCTTCGTAATTTTGTTTAGCAGTAGCGTAATCCTCGGCCAATACAGCATCCTCGGCTTTTGTAATGTAATCGTTGTACTTTTTTTCGGTGGACGCTACCGATTTTTTCTGGGCTCTGTTCACCGTCAAATCGCACATGGATACAAGATTGAAACTCATGGAAAGGATTTCGGTGCTATCGGTAAAATCTTCGAAGAAAAAATTACTCGAAAACGAATTATCAGCCACCTCGCCTGCTTGAATCTTGAAATAGCCCTTTCCGCAATATTCAGAACATGTACCGCCTGACGATAATACATTGTTTTGGAAAACAAGTTCGCTATCGCTAAGTACATAAGTGGCTTTAAACGACAAGCAAACATCGTGATTACACATATTCTCCACTATCCATTTCACATGAGCCTTGCCAGCATCCACATAGTATCCATAGTTTATTCCAACTTTCAAATCGCCTGATTTAAAAATATTGATGTACTCGTTACTACCTATATTGTCGACATGCGATATTCCGCCACATTCCTGCGAAGTACGCAATAATGGATGCGGTATCTCTATCACCTGAGCCACGGAGAATGAGTAATAAAAACAAAGAAGAGATAAAAGGAGTAGCGGTTTTCTCATAGCTGTTTTGTTAGAATACATTCATTGTTACAATTCGGTTTCGAAGTTGATGATGAAATTAAATCACTTCGTTCGGTTTGCTCGACAAAAATAAATTAATCTCTTACATAAACCTATTTATTTGAATAAAAATTCAGAACAAAAAAAGAGGGACAATTTTCGTTGTCCCTCTTTTCTATTTATAATTCATATATCAACTCGGTCATTCACAACATGGCTATCACAATGCAGCAATAAAAATAACAATGCAAATGATTAAACATCTTATTTCATTTTTAATTGTGCATAATAAGGGTGTTCAGGATTAACAATAAGTTCTTGTCGTAACGGAAGAATTATTACATCCATTTCTTCCATGGGTATTACTCCTAGTAAAGGCTCAGCATCGCCTGGTAATACAAACGCATTACAAACGGCTGTTCGGTTTTTGAATTTTATTTCTATCGGCCCTACGGTATCATATTCCATTATTCTACCATCGGCCATTACTGCTTTTCGTCTTTCTTTAAAAGGAAAATTCATTTGTTCCTGTATACTTTCGTTAATAGCCATCATATATGCACCGCTATCCACAAGCATTTTAACATTTATCCGTTTTATTTCATCCTCGCCAATAATATGTTTTCGGGCCAATGCAGCATCATCTGCATTTATTAATTCTATGTCAGCGTACACTGTTCCCATAATTTTTAATGTTTATTTTATTTGTGCTGTAAAATTAGCAAATATTATAACGCCAAAAATGTATTAATAAAAAAGAGGGACAACTTTCGTTGTCCCTCTTTCTATTTTATTATTTGCTATTCGCTAATTAAGCCTTTGGCGCAGCCTCTGGTTTTGGAATTAACGATTTGCGAGATAATTTGAACTTACCAGTTTTAGCATCAATTCCTATCAATTGTACTTGAACCTTGTCTCCTTCTTTCATCACACCATCCATAGTTTCGAGGCGAGCATGTTGAATTTCGGAAATGTGAAGCAAGCCATCTTTTCCTGGCATAAACTCAACAAAAGCACCGAAAGCCATAATGGATTTTACTTTACCCTCATATATTTCTCCCACTTCTGGTTGAGCTACTATTCCTTTAATTTTAGATAATACAGCATTGATAGCCTCAGCATTTGAAGCCACAATGTCAATATGTCCCATTCCATCTTTCTCTTCAATCACAATTACAGCGCCAGTTTCGCGTTGCATTTCTTGAATAATTTTTCCACCAGGCCCTATTACTGCACCAATGAATTCTTTCGGAATAGTCATTTTAACAATACGTGGAGCGTGTGGTTTATAATCAGGACGAGTTTCGGTAATGGTTTTTGCCATCTCACCTAATATGTGTAAACGGCCTTCTTTAGCTTGTTCCAAAGCTTCTGCCATCACCTCGTAAGGCAATCCATCCACTTTCAAATCCATCTGACAAGCTGTAATACCATCTTTTGTTCCGGTTACTTTAAAGTCCATATCTCCAAGATGATCTTCGTCTCCTAAGATATCCGAAAGGATTGCATAGTTACCTTTTGCATCGGTAATCATACCCATTGCAATACCTGATACAGGTTTATTAATTTTAACTCCTGCATCCATTAATGCTAATGTACCTGCACAAACTGTTGCCATTGATGACGAACCGTTTGATTCCAATATATCAGAAACCACACGAACTGTATATGGGTTTTCTGGAGAAATAACTTGTTTCAAAGCACGTTCAGCAAGATTACCATGTCCAATTTCGCGTCTTCCTGGACCACGATTTGGCTTCACTTCGCCTGTAGAAAATGCAGGGAAGTTGTAATGCAACATGAAATTATTTTGCCCTTGAAACAATGCTCTATCAATAGATTGTAGGTCAAGTTTGGTTCCTAAGGTAACTGAAGTAAGCGATTGGGTTTCTCCTCTAGTAAAAACAGAAGAACCGTGAGCCGAAGGTAAATAACCAATCTCGCTCCAAATAGGGCGAATTTGGTTGGTTTTACGTCCATCCAAACGGAATTTGGTATCCAATACAAATCTACGAACTGCTTCGTATTCCACTTCGTGGTAATATTTTTTTGCTAGTCCTTCAAATCCTTTTACTTTTTCCTCTTCGGTTAGTGTTTCCAAAAACTCCGTAACTACAGCTTTAAATGCAACAGATCTTTCTTTTTTATTCGGATTCTGAGTATTTGCAACAGCATAGGCTTTATCGTAAGTAGCTTTAAATACGCGATCTCTTAATTCAGCATCATTTTTTTCGTGACAATATTCACGTTTTACAATTGCTCCTTTAACCGCTTCCACTTTCGCTTTAAATGCGTTGATAGCTATAATTTGTGCACGAATAGCTTCGTGAGCAAATTTTATTGCTTCCAACATTTCTGCTTCCGAAACTTCTTTCATTTCACCTTCCACCATCATGATATCTTTTGCATTTGCAGCAACAATGATATCGAGTGTAGATTTTCCCATTTCATCAACACTTGGGTTGATAATCAATTTACCATCCAATTTGCTTACTCTTACTTCTGATACTGGACCATTGAATGGAATATCTGAAATGGTAATAGCTGCTGAAATAGCCAAACATGCTAATGCATCTGGCATTGTATTTTTATCTCCGGATATTAACGAAATTAAGACTTGTGTGTCCGCGTGATAGTCATCAGGAAATAACGGACGCAATGCGCGGTCAACCAAACGACTTATTAATATTTCATAATCTGATAAACGAGCTTCTCTCTTGAAAAATCCTCCAGGGAAACGTCCTGCAGATGCAAACTTCTCTTGATAATCTACTGATAATGGTAAAAAGTCGGTTCCTTCTTTTGCATCTTTGTTCGATACAACTGTTGCAAGCAACATAGTATCTCCCATTTTCACTACTACAGAACCATCAGCTTGTTTTGCTAACTTTCCTGTTTCTAGTGTAATTTCGCGGCCATCCGCTAATGTAAATGTGTGTGTAATTCCAATTTGTGACATCTTTTCTTTTTTTTAATTTATTGTTTTCTATTATTCATCCTGTAATTATAATAACTAAAAAGGCATTCCGCTATTAGCAGAATGCCCTTTTTGATATGCTATTCGGTCATTGACTTATTTTCTTAAGTCGAGTGTTTTAACTATTGCACGGTATCTTGCAATATCGTTTTTCTTTAGGTAATCTAACAATCTTCTTCTTTTTGAAACTAAATTGATCAAGGCTTTTTGAGTACCAAAATCTTTTTTGTTTGTTTGCAAGTGAGCAGTTAAGTGAGTTATGCGGTGAGAAAAAAGAGCTATTTGTCCTTCTGAAGAACCTGTATTGGTCTCTGTTTTACCGTGTTTTTTGAAAATGTCTTTTTTAATTTCTGTTGTTAAATACATTGTATTTCTGTTTTTATTTTATTTTTTCGGACTGCAAAGATAAATATATTTTTGATACAACAATACTTTTTTTTCTGTCTGTATCAATAAAGTCATCAAAACCATTCTTTTCAACTCATTATATTGAAAAGAAATGGGGTATTAATTCTTAAAAATTCGCAGCAACTGCGCTAATTTCGACTTTAATTCCTTTCTATTCACAATTTTGTCGAGGAAACCATGCTCCAACACAAACTCGGAAGTTTGAAACCCTTTTGGCAAATCTTTACCAATGGTTTCTTTTACTACTCTAGGTCCAGCAAATCCAATAAGAGCTCCTGGTTCTGCTATGTTTAAGTCGCCTAACATGGCGTACGATGCCGTAACCCCACCTGTTGTTGGGTCGGTTAGAAATGAAATATAAGGAACTTTAGCTTCGGAAAGTAACGACAATTTGGCTGCTGTTTTTGCCATTTGCATTAGCGAAAAAGCAGCTTCCATCATTCGCGCTCCCCCTGATTTCGAGATAATCATCAACGGTATTCTATGCTCAATACAATAATCTATTGATCTGGAAATCTTTTCTCCCACTACCGAGCCCATCGATCCTCCAATAAAACTGAAGTCCATGCAAGCAATTACTAAATCCTCGCCATCCACTTTGCCATGAGCACTTCTGAGTGCATCCTTAAGCTTTGTCTTTTTTACAGTATCTACTAATCGATCAGTATATTTTTTGGTATCCACAAAATCAAGCGGGTCACCAGCAATAAGATTAGGACTAATTTCAACAAATTCATTATTGTCAAATAGAATGGAGAAATATTCCTTAGAACCTATTTTATCGTGATAATCACAGTGTGTACACACATAGCTATTCTGAACGTGTTCGTTAGTATGCGTAATCTTTTTACATGAAGGGCATTTGTACCACAATCCTTCTGGAGTTTCTTTCTTTTCCTTAGTAGAAGTGGTAATTCCTTCTTTTATACGTTTAAACCAACTCATATTTATTACGGATTTTTGATTTTGAATAACTGATTACGAAATTCAGAAAGGTCATTCCTGAATCACCATCAGTTGTCCACAACTATTTATGCAATTGTAATTGATTTATCTAAATAAACATCTTGAATCGTGTTCAACAATTCGATGCCTTCTTTCATAGGTTTTTGAAAAGCTTTACGCCCCGATATTAAGCCTTGACCGCCAGCACGTTTGTTGATAACCGCTGTTGCCACTGCTTCTGCCAAATCTCCTGCCCCTTTTGATTCTCCACCTGAATTAATCAACCCTATTCTACCCATATAGCAATTAGCTACTTGATAACGATTGATATCGATAGGGTGATCGGTTGTTAATTCGGAATATATGTTTGGATGTGTTTTACCAAACTTGATAGCATTGTAACCGCCATTTTTATCCGACAATTTTTGTTTGATAATATCTGCTTGAATGGTTACTCCAAGATGATTTGCTTGTGAAGATAAATCTGTAGCTGTATTGTAGTCTATTCCATCTTTCTTGAAAGCTCCGTTTCGTGTATAACACCACAATACTGTGGCCATTCCCAATTCATGTGCGCGATCGAAAGCTTTTGCAACTTCTACAATCTGACGAGACGACTCTGGTGAACCAAAATAGATAGTAGCACCAACAGCAACAGCCCCCATGTTCCAAGCATTTTCTATTGTTCCAAACATTATTTGATCAAATTTGTCAGGATAGGTCAAAAATTCGTTGTGGTTTATCTTTACGATGAATGGAATTCTGTGTGCATATTTCCTTGAAACAGAAGCAAGGACACCGTATGTTGAAGCTACCGCATTACAACCTCCTTCCATTGCAAGTTTAACTATATTTTCAGAATCAAAATAAATAGGATTTGGAGCGAAAGATGCACCTGCACTGTGTTCCACTCCTTGGTCAACTGGTAAGATACTCATATATCCTTTTCCCTTCAAACGACCATGGTTGTACAACTGGTTCAAACTACGCAAAACCTGATTGCTGCGATTTGTGTGAGTAAAAATCCTGTCAACAAAATCCTTTCCTGGATGGTGAATTTGTTCCCGAGTAATGGTTTTACATTGGTGGTTCAATAGGCTGTCTGCGCTATTGCCAAGAAGTTGAATAATTTTTTCGCTTGCCATTTTTAATTTATTTTTTTTTAATGTTAAGGTTGATACTATCATTGATTTCGTGAGCCTTTCCCCCCTTCCAATCAAATCAAATAACTACTTTTTTAATTTGGGAGGGCAAAGCTAAGAATTTTTATGAATACTTAGTAAAAGATTGCCCATTTTGAAAAAACCAACAAAAAACTAAGGCTGATTTTAGACTATTGAGATGAATGTTTAAAAAGTTCAAAATTACTTTCATAACCCTTTGAATACCTTTCAATAAAAAACCTCTTATAAGCAATTCAAAAGCCAATCGATATGAAGCAATAGTTCAAATTATCCTATTTTACCAAAGAGTTTGGATTTGTCGTATTTCTCCAATAGTTGTTTCAATTGCTTTTCATTCTTCGAAATTCTAATGCGGAGTGATGATAAACTCCAGCTGGTCTTGTATTTGGCAATCGCATCCTTTTCTTGTTGAATAAACAACCATTGAATCCAATCTTCAATATGTTGCTTATTCAAACAATCTGAAAGAGGAACAAAAATGAAGGAAATCTCATTCGCATATTTTTCTAACAATTCGTTCACTTGTACCACATCTGACAAGGATGAAATAACTACAATAGATGCAGCCCTAGTATTCACAAAGCTTTTTAGTTCATTTTCTTTTTGCCAGTTGCTTACAGATAGGGAATACCTAACTTGTTCCTCCTCGCCCAACATTCCATTTTGAACTGTTTCCTGGTCACCCACAAACCGAACTTCGAATCCTTTTTGCCTAAGATTTTTGTGAACCGACCAACATGCCGATTTGTAAAAATTAAGAAACGGAACAGAAACTATTTCATTTCCTGCAAATTCTACACTCGAAAAGAATGAAGGATAAAAGTAAATGTGCGAAGCATATGGGTCCAATACTTCTGGAATACGAACCACTAATTCCTTATTTTTTGCATATATTTTCCAGACTATTCTGAGAACATCATCATTGTTTTCAAAATTCTTGTAATTGATATGCTCCCCTTCAACCCTCTTTATTTCCTCAATTCGAGTCTTGGTCTCTTCCGTTTTTCGAGGTAGTACGGCATCCATTTTAATTTCGGAACTTGAAAGTAGTGAATGGAAATCGCTACTAGTTTGTATAGGAATGGCAAACGAAAAGAACTGAAAAAAATCTTCGAAATAAACAATTGCCTGTTGCATACGGTATTCTTTTATTTCGAGCAAGTCCCAGAAATAAGTGCCTCGAAGAATGAAGTTAAAAAAAGAATTTGAGGTGGTTTTTATTAGATAGAATTTAGATGAGAATTTTGTTTTATCATAATTCAATCGCAATTTCACAAAACCCAGAAACGGTTTCAGGATAGGTGAAATGT
>CAIWDF010000217.1 GCA_903911435.1 uncultured Bacteroidota bacterium | reverse complement strand
CACTGAGAATATTTATGAATATTTATCGAAATGCTTTGAATAAAGAAATTGAACAAAGATTAGAGCTTCATGAAAAAAACGAAGAAATACAATGCCAAAGCAATGAATTAACAAAACTCAATTTAGATAAAGACAGATTTATCTCTATACTTGCTCACGATTTAAGAGGTCCTTTTAATGGATTTCTGGGTCTGTCAGAACTTTTGGCAGCCAATTCTTCCCGGTTTGATGCTGGGAAAATAGAAAGCATTGCAAATAGTATTAATCAATCAGCACAAAACACCTATAGTTTGCTTGAAGATTTATTGTTGTGGGCGCAATCGGGAAATTTGCCTCATGCACCCCAAAAAATTAATTTATCAAGTGTTTGTACTGGTATTATTGAAACGGTTAACCAGATAGCCAAAGAGAAAAACATTTCCATTTATAATTTTGATGGCGATGAGTTAACAATTTTTGCGGATATTAATATGCTGAAAACAATTTTACGGAATCTGATTTCAAATGCAATAAAATTCACGAGACCAGGTGGTAAGATTAATATTTTTGCGGACCAAAATCAGTCAAATACTACGATTACTGTTTCCGACAATGGTGTAGGAATTGACACCGAAACTTTAAAAAAGCTTTTCAATATTACACACAAAAAAACAATCAAAGGAACAGCCAATGAAAAAGGAAATGGTTTAGGTTTATTGATTTGCAAGGAGTTTGTTGAAAAACATGGGGGTAAAATTTGGGTAGAAAGCGATTACAAATTGTATATCAAGACAGTTTTTCTTGTTTTGCTGACCGCGACTCTTTACACAATCTTGGTTTTTTTCACGCCATCTATTGCTATTTCAATCGTTTTGTGTTGTTTATTAGGGATAAGTTTGGCGGCAGTTGGATTTAATGTTATGCATGATGGTGCACACGGTAGCTTTTCTCAAAGACCTTGGGTGAATGAATTGATGGGCTATTCTCTGAATGCAATGGGAGGAAGTGTTTATTTATGGAAATACAAACACAACGTAAACCATCATTCTTTTACAAATATTGAAGGAATGGATGATGATATTGATATCAAACCATGGATTCGAGTTCACACGGATCAGAAAAAATATTGGCATCACCGATTTCAACATATTTATTGGGTAGTTTTATATGGTGTAACCTATTTACTTTGGGTACTTGTTCAAGATTTCACTAAGTATTTCTCAGGTAAAATTGGGGATCAACCATTTCGTAAGATGGATGTTAAAGAACATTTTATTTTTTGGATAAGTAAAATTCTTTATGTGGGAGTCTATCTTGTACTTCCTATTTATACTGTTGGTTTGGTGGAAACAGTAATTGGATTTGCGATTATAGCCTTTGTTTGTGGTTTTGTCATTGCTGTGGTTTTTCAGTTGGCACATGTAGTTGAGGATGCAACATTTGCAACACCCGATTCAAAAGTATTTAAAATTGATGAAGAGTGGGCTGTTCATCAAGTGCAGACGACAGCAGATTTTGCTACAAAAAGCAAGTTAGTAACATGGTTTACTGGAGGATTAAATTTTCAAGTTGAGCATCATCTTTTTCCGCGTATCAGTCATATCCATTATCCAAAAATAGCAGAGCTAGTTCGTGAAACATGTACTCAATTTGGCATAACTTACTTAGAATTCCCCACAGTATTAAGTGCAGTTCGCTCACACGTTATGCATTTACGAACAGTAGGCAAATACTAATTTAAATTTCTATTATAGATTTCTAATCTTACTAATTCTTGAACATAATCGTATTGCAAATCTTCATGCAATTTAGTTAAAGTTTTCTTTATTTTTTCGATTTGTCCTTGGTATAAATTCAAGAGAGCATCACTTTTTTGAAGAGGAATTGAAGACGATTTTAGCTGAATACAGAAGTGTATTCTTAAATCTAGTTCAGTATTTGCTATACCCGAAAACTTTACAGCCCTATTGATGTGTCTAAGAATTTTTCTGACACTTTTTCTAATATAGTACATTGAACTTGTATTGATTTGAAGAAACAATTGATCGATTTCAGTTCTCACGCTAGAAATAAAAGTGCTTTCATCATTCGCTTCGAATAATAGATAATGAAGTAATTCTTTATTTTCTTTTTTATATTTCGCCAAACGCAAACAGATATCAACTACTTGTTTATGTTCTAGTGCGATTAACTCTTTTTGAATTTGTGATATAGTTGAAGGATTCATACCATTATTATATTGTTAAACAGTCCAAAGCTAAGTATATTATGGTTCATATGACCTAGAAATGTCCTGTGAAGGCCTGTTAATTTATGTCAAATTATCTTTGTAACAACTATTATTAGTAATTTCGTAGAAAATAAATAAAGGCCATGACCAAAACTAAAAAACTGCTCCTAATCCTACCAATTGCCATACTTATACTAGGTTCTTTCACTTATTTTATTCAAGGGGATAAGGAACAAGCAATAGATGAAACACTTTTGCAAAATCTAAAAATGTTGCATTACGCTCCTTTAGAAATCAATGATGCGCTTTCGGAAAAGATTTTCAAGCTTTACATAAAAAGAATGGATGCAGGTAAAAAATTCCTTATTCAACCTGACATTGATGAGTTGAAGAAAATGGAACACTCGATAGACGAGGATATCAATAATGGAAGTTTTCAATTTTTTGACAAGTCGCTTGAATTGATTAATAGCCGAATTGATGAGGCCAAATTATATTACAAAGAATTATTGGACAAACCTTTTGATTTTGCAAAAGATGAAACCGTTGAGTTAGATGCTGATAAACTATTGTTTTCAAAAACTAAAGAAGAATTGAAAGATGCTTGGAGAAAATCATTGAAATATCAGGTATTAGAGAAAATAAATGAAAAAATGCAGAGCCAAGAGAAGGCTAAGGAAAAGTCGGATACCGTTAAGATTAAATCAAAAGAAGAATTAGAAGTAGATGCACGAAAAAAACTGATGAAAACCTATGACGATTATTTCAAACGATTGAATGAATTCAAGCGTAATGATAGGTTATCCATCTACTTTAATGTAATCACTAGCATATTTGATCCACACACAGAATATTTCGCACCCAAAGATAAAGCTCAGTTTGATGCAACAATGAGTGGACAATTTTTTGGCATTGGAGCACAACTACAAGAAAAGGATGATTACATTAAAGTAACAAATATTATTCCTGGCACTCCATCTTATCGTCAAGGACAATTAAAAGAAGGAGATTATATTTTAAAAGTCGCTCAGGGTTCAAGCGAATCTGTTGATGTAGCAAATATGCGTTTGGATGATGTAGTTCAATTAATAAGAGGCAAAAAAGGAACCGAAGTACGTTTAACCGTAAAAAAGCCTGATGGTAGTGTTATCATCATTCCTCTTATTCGTGACGTTGTTGTGATGGAAGAAACATATGCTCAATCAGTAATTATTAAAGGAAAGAAAAATATCGGGTACATTAAACTTCCTTCGTTTTATGCCGATTTTAATGGAAATGGTGGGCCTTCGTGTTCTAGAGACATGAAAAAAGAAATCTTAAAGCTCAAGGATGAAAATGTTGATGGTATTATTATCGACTTAAGATACAATGGCGGAGGATCGTTAAATGATGTCGTTGATATGACAGGACTATTTATTGACAAAGGACCAATAGTTCAAGTGAAACAAAGAGGAGGATATCCTCAAATGCTAGAAGATAGAGATCCTTCGATCACCTATAGTGGCCCTTTAACATTGATGGTTAACTCCAATTCGGCTTCAGCATCAGAGATTATGGCGGCAGCAATCCAAGATTATAAACGTGGGTTGATTGTTGGAACTTCTCCTACTACTTATGGAAAAGGAACGGTTCAGAGAGTTTATGAATTGGATGATGCATTACCTCCTTCAATGTCGGGATTGAAACCACTGGGTTCTGTAAAAGTGACAACACAGAAATTCTATCGAATAAATGGAGGCGCCACTCAATTAAGAGGTGTTACCCCTGACATTATCCTTCCAGACCCTTATTCATTGCTGGATCAAGGCGAAAAGGAACAAGACTATCCGATGACATGGGATGAAATACCTGCTGCTAAATATCAACCACTAAAGCCTGCTTACGATATTAATAAACTTAAGAAAAAAAGCGAAGAAAGACGAGAAAATAACCCAGGATTTGGGATATTAGAGGCTGCTGCTAAACGTTACAAAAAGCAGAAAGATAGTACAATTGTTTCACTAAATTTTGACAAATACGTTGCAGAACAAAAGCGTTATAAAGCAGAATCGAAAAAGATGGAAGAGTTAGACAAAGAAATTCCGGGCATGGAAGTTGATGCATTAAAGGCTGATGTTGTTCTGGCTTCGGACACCGTAAAAGTAAAGAAAGTTAAAGATTGGTATAAGTTAATTAAAAAAGATATTTATCTGAACGAAACTATATCGATAATGAATGATATGAAGTAGGCGGTTCTTTTCCTATCATTTCATTAATAACTTCACTAACATCAAACGGTTTTGACCTTTTTTTCTATTGCACTTTAGATTAAATTGGCGATAGTCTTTATAGACCTATTATTATAGATTGTCCAATCAACTTTCATTTATTTCCAATACTTGAATCCATTTTCAATTTCCAGAAAAAAGCAGGGGGGGGTAATGAAAACTGCAAATTTGTCAGGTCTTTTGATTCGGAATGATATTTGAAATTATCTCAACCGAAATTACGTTCTAACCTCGCCTCTTTGTTTATTAGTAGGCGATTCGACAAGAAAATAATTTATAAGAATTAAACGTGAATTTTCACTACTTTTGCAATCCAAAAAAATAATTACTAATGCTAGATTTTTTCAGTAAAAGTGTTTCCAAGTTGTTTGGAACAAAATCGGACAGAGATTTAAAAGAAATCCAACCAATAGTTGACAAAATATTGATTGAGTTTCCTAAACTCGCTACACTTACCAACGATGAGTTGCGTAATAAAACTATTGAGTTTAAAAAACGTATTGTTGACTTCTCTGCTAAAGAGAATAAACAAATTGAAGATTTGAAAGCGAAGATAGACGCTGACTTGATGATGGATGTCGAGGTGAAGGAAAAAATGTATGAGGAAATTGACGAGCTTGAAAAAACCATTGTTGAGAATAATCAAGAGGTGTTAGCAGAAATCCTTCCTCAAGCATTTGCCGTGATGAAGGAAACAGCAAGACGTTTTAAAGAGAATCTTGTAATAGAGGTTACTGCAACTCAGATGGACAAAGATTTAGCAGCCAAGCGTTCATCAATCGTAATTAAGGGAGACAAAGCATATTGGAATAATTCATGGAATGCTGCAGGAATAGATGTAACATGGGACATGGTGCATTATGATGTTCAACTTATAGGTGGAATCGTGTTACATCAAGGTAAAATATCGGAAATGGGCACGGGTGAAGGAAAAACCTTAGTTGGCACTTTGCCAGTTTACCTCAATGCGCTTACAGGACTTGGGGTACACATTGTAACTGTGAACAACTATCTCGCTAAACGTGACTCTGAGTGGAATGGACCTCTTTTCGAATTTCATGGGCTAACTGTTGATTGTATTGACAATACAGAACCTAACTCTGAAGAACGCAGGAGAGCCTATTTATCAGACATTACTTTTGGGACAAATAACGAATTTGGATTTGATTACTTACGTGACAATATGGCACGTACTCCAGAAGATCTTGTACAGCGTAAACATAATTATGCGATTGTGGATGAAGTGGACAGTGTTTTGATTGACGATGCTCGAACTCCATTAATTATTTCTGGACCTACTCCAAAAGGCGACAATCAAGAATTTGCTCCACTCAAACCAAGAATTGAGAAGCTCGTGAATGCTCAAAAATCATATGTAAACACAGCGCTTACTGATGCGAAACGATTGATAGCAGAAGGAACAACAGGTGAGAAAGAAGGCGAAGGAGGAATGGCTCTCTTACGTGCTTACAGAGGTTTGCCTAAGAACAAAGCCCTAATCAAATTTTTGAGTGAACCTGGAGTGAGAATGATTTTGCAAAAAACAGAAAATCATTATATGCAGGACCAATCAAGGGAAATGCATAAGGTGGATGCGGAATTATTTTTTGTGATAGATGAAAAGCATAACTCAATTGAACTTTCCGAAAAAGGGATAGAATTAATTTCTACTTCTTCGGAAGATGCAAAGTTCTTTGTGATGCCAGATATAGGTGGAGAGATAGCTAACCTTGAAAAATCGGGGCTTTCGACAGAAGAAAAACTAAAACAAAAAGAAGAACTGATTCGTGATTATTCGATTAAGTCGGAAAGGGTACACACAATTAATCAATTATTAAAAGCATATACATTATTCGAACTTGATGTTGAATACGTAATAATGGATGGTAAGATAAAAATTGTGGATGAGCAAACCGGCCGTATCATGGAAGGCCGAAGATATTCTGATGGGTTGCACCAAGCGATAGAAGCTAAAGAAAATGTTAAAGTAGAAGCTGCCACACAAACCTATGCTACCGTGACCTTACAAAATTACTTCCGTATGTATAGTAAATTGGCAGGGATGACTGGTACTGCCGAAACAGAAGCAGGTGAGTTTTGGGACATTTATAAATTAGACGTTGTTGTAATTCCTACTAATCGTCCTATTGCACGTATCGACTCAGAAGATTTAGTTTTCAAAACTAAAAGAGAAAAATACAATGCCGTAATAGAAGAAGTAGGAAAATGTGTAGCTCTCGGTAGACCAGTTTTGGTGGGTACTACCTCGGTTGAGATTTCGGAATTATTGAGTAGGATGCTGAAGCTTAGAGGCATTAAACATAATGTGCTGAACGCAAAGCAACATCAACGCGAAGCGGAAATTGTACAAGAAGCAGGTAAAGCAGGAACTGTGACCATTGCTACCAACATGGCTGGTCGTGGTACGGATATAAAACTTGGAGCGGGTGTTAAAGAAGCTGGAGGATTGGCAATTATAGGAACCGAAAGACATGAATCGAGACGTGTGGACAGGCAGTTGCGTGGTCGTGCTGGACGTCAAGGTGACCCTGGTTCTTCTCAGTTTTTTGCATCACTCGAAGATGATTTGATGCGACTGTTCGGTTCCGAACGCATTGCCAAACTCATGGACAGAATGGGTATTCAGGAAGGTGAAGTGATTCAACATTCAATGATAACCAAGTCGATTGAACGTGCCCAGAAAAAAGTAGAAGAGAATAATTTTGGAACTCGTAAACGATTGATTGAGTACGATGACGTGATGAATAGTCAACGTGAGGTGATTTACAAAAAACGTAGACATGCATTGTTCGGTGAGCGATTAGCTATTGATGTTGCTAACTCTATTTTTGATACTTGCGAAACCATTTCGACCGAATATCATGATGTAAAAGACTTTGAGGGATTCAATATGGAAGTTCTTCGGGTGCTTGCTATCGAATCGCCTGTTAATGAAGAAGAGTTCAAACGTTTGCCTGTCGATGAAGTGTCGGAGAAGCTTTATCATCAAGCAGAAACCACTTATATGAACAAAAATGATGCGATTTCGGCAAATGCATTTCCTATAATTAAAGACGTATACGAAAATCCTTCGCAACAATTTGAAAACATTGTAACACCAATGAGTGATGGAATAAAAACCTTGCAAGTGGTGGTGAATCTTAAACGTGCGTATGAAACAAAAGGACGTGAATTGGTTTTAGGTTTGGAAAAAGGCACCACGCTTTCGATGATAGATGATGCTTGGAAAGAACATTTACGCGAAATGGACGAATTGAAACAATCGGTTCAGAATGCGGTGTACGAACAAAAAGACCCTTTATTGATTTATAAATTCGAATCGTTCGAATTGTTTAAACGAATGGTGAGTGATGTGAACAAGGAGGTAGTGTCGTTCTTGATGCGCGCCAACCTTCCGAATGAAAACCAACAACAAATTCAGCAAGCGCGAGTACAAGCGCCTCAACGTCAACCGCAGGTTCAAACAAATAGAAATGAATTGGGTGGTGGTGAAGAGCAAGTTGCTAAACCGAAACCACAACCCGTGCGGGTGGAACAAAAAATTGGCCGAAACGACCCTTGCCCTTGTGGTAGTGGTAAAAAATTCAAACAATGCCACGGAAAATAGATTAAGCTACTAAAAGCCGAATTCTTCATCAGAATTCGGCTTTTTTGTTTTCATGCAATTTCTCCCCGTTTTTAGCGATTATTCCAAAAATGCGTCCATACTACTGATAACAAGACGATTAAACCCTACCTTTCATTGCGTTTCTGACCCAAAACACCAATTTTGAGGCTATGCATAGCCTTTATGAGTACCCAGTTAAGGGTTTTGCAGCACTGCATAGTCGTTATGCAGTACTGCATAAGAGCTATGCAGACCCTGTTAAGAGTTATGCAGTACTGCATAATCGTTTTGCATTACTACATAAGAGCTTTGCAGACCCTGTTAAGAGCTTTGCATTACTGCACAAGCGTTTTGCAGACCTTGAAAATGACCTTGCAACCTTCTCAAAGCGAAAAACATCCTCTACAAAGGAGCTATGCTGGTCTGCATAACGGCTATGCAAACCCTCTTTTTTGAGAAAACATGAACCGAGAAGGATGAAAAGGTGGGTTGAACACTAATGTTGACTTATAAAAACACACTATTATATAGTATAGAAGAAAAAAGCGTTGACTTTGGAATTTTAGGTCAAAGTTAGAATAAGGATGAACTTTGAATTAGAAGCTTAAAATTTCAAAACGAAATGTTCTTTCGTTTGGTCTTTCCTAAAAAAGACGAGTCCCATAAAAAACAAATCGATGGTGACACTCACCTTGGGGTTAGTTTTTATTTCACTCCATGCTTCTTTCATTTCAGTTGACCAATAAATGTCGTCAAAAACAAAAACACTCGAATCGTGTGCTTTGGGTAAACAAGCATTGAAATAATTCAAAGTTGCCTGCTTGCGATGGTTGCCATCAAAAAAAACAAAATCTAATTGCTTCATTTTATTCAATACCTCGGGTAAACAAGTGTCGAACACCCCTTCCACCTGAGTAATGTTCTGAAGATTTAGTTTTTCGAAATTTTCACGCGCAACGGACGCAATTTCATTACATCCTTCAATAGTAAATAAATGAGAAGATGGACTTGCTTTCGAAAGATAAGCGGAAGTGATGCCTAAGGATGTACCCAATTCTAAAAGTTCTTTGGGCTGAAATCGGTCGACAAGGCGAAACATCAATTTTGAATATTTTGGAGGTTTCACCGAATAATGCAATAGTTGCTTTATTGTTCTCGAATTTGTTTTTCCTAGGTATGAACCAGCACCTAAATCAACACACTTCAAGACTGTGTTCTTGCGACTTAAATCTAATCGCAACTCTTCAACTTCCTTGTAAGCATAATACTCGGTGTTGTTATAAATCACCGTGGTAAGCAAATCATATACAAATGGAGAATGTACCCCATGTTCGTTTTTCGACTTAAAACGGTAACGTATGTAATCGAAAAGCATGAATAATTTTTTCATAATGCGAAAGTAAGGCTAAATAACTAATCTGTATACAAAAACTATTTGTAGTTTTGTGAAAATAAATGCGAGTGTAGAGTCGAAAAACAAACGAATTAGCAATCAAATACTATGTCGGTAAGCAAAAAAGAAATTAAGAAAGTAACAACAAATGTGCTTCAAGAGATGAAACGTGGAGGGCAAAAAATATCTATGCTCACTGCGTATGATTATACCATGGCAAAAATTGTTGACGATGCCGGAATAGACGTTATTTTGGTTGGAGACTCTGCATCGAATGTGATGGCAGGACACGAAACCACCTTACCCATTACACTCGACCAAATGATTTACCATGCTTCGTCAGTAGTTCGCGCAGTAAATCGTGCATTGATTGTAGTAGATTTACCATTTGGTTCGTATCAGGGCAATTCCAAGGAAGCATTGAATTCATCTATAAAAATAATGAAAGAAAGCGGTGCACATGCCGTGAAACTTGAAGGAGGAAAGGAAGTAAAAGAGTCGATAGAACGCATACTCACAGCAGGTATTCCAGTCATGGGGCACCTTGGATTAACCCCTCAAAGCATATACAAATTCGGCACCTATAACGTACGAGCCATAGAAGAAGAAGAAGCAAAGCGCTTGATTGACGATGCTAAACTTCTCGAAAACACAGGTTGCTTTGCAATCGTCCTTGAAAAAATCCCAGCCAAACTAGCGGAAAGAGTTGCCAAGGAAATCGAAATTCCAGTTATCGGTATAGGCGCTGGGGGTGGTGTCGATGGACAAGTACTCGTTTTTCATGATATGGTTGGTTTAAATAACGAATTTCATCCTCGCTTTTTAAGACGTTACCTCAATCTATATGACGAAATTAAAGGTGCCGTAGGCAACTATATTAAGGATGTTAAATCAAGTGACTTTCCTAATTCAAGCGAACAATATTAAGTTGGTAATATCTATTATTATTCTACTCATTACAACTATTAATCAGATAAAACCGTGAACGAAATTGAGGTGTTGTACGAAGATAATCACATTATCGCGGTTAACAAAAAGTCTTCAGACATTGTTCAGGGCGACAAAACTGGTGATACTCCATTAAGCGATTTTGTAAAGAAATACTTAAAAGAAAAATACAACAAACCAGGAGAGGTTTTTGTTGGCACGGTGCACCGTATTGATAGACCTGTAAGTGGAATTATATTGTTTGCAAAAACAAGTAAAGCCTTATCGCGTTTGAACGCAATGTTTCAAACTAAGGATATTCAGAAAACATATTGGGCTGTTGTAAAAAACAAACCTGCAGCAACTAGCGGAAAGCTAGTTCATTATTTAAAAAAGAATGAAGCAAAAAATATGTCGAAAGCTTTTGTTAAAGAAACGCTAGGAGCATTGCGCTCCGAATTAGAATATGAGTTGATATGTAATTCGGATAATTATTTTTTGTTAGAGATAAAGCCACTCACTGGTCGTCATCATCAAATTCGGGTTCAGCTTTCAGCAATGGGTTGTCCAATAAAAGGAGATTTAAAATACGGATTTGACAGAAGCAATAAGGACGCCTCCATTCACCTACATGCACGCGAAATAGAATTTATTCACCCGGTTAAACAAGAAAAAATTGTAATCGTTGCTCCCACACCCAAAGAACGATTGTGGTTAGAATTTGAAAAGCAAATAGCCGGATAGTTTTACAACGATTTTCTTAATTTCTTAATTTCAGCAGTCTTCTTCTTCGTTTCTAAGCGTTTCTCTTTAGCAGCTTTCGTTGGCTTGGTTGGTTTTCGTTTCTTGGGTTCAACAAAACATTTGCGCAGTAATTCATAGAACTTTTTGATTACAATTTCTTTGTTTCTTAACTGAGTTCTTGCTTCTTGGGAGACAAGTTGAAGTACGCTATTCTTATTAATTTTTTTTGCCAACTTTAAAAATACACGTTCTTTTTGATTGTCGTTAAGAATTAAGGAAGCATTCACATCGAAGTTGAGTTCCACTTTTGTTGAAACTTTGTTCACGTTTTGCCCTCCAGCTCCACCACTTCTACTCATTTTGAAACTGAACTCCGAATCTAATTCAGGTAATTTTACTTTCATAATCACAAAATTAGTCTTTTATCATTAACAAATAATATTTAGTATTTTTGAATATTCAAAACAGCGAATGTTCATCAATCATGAAATACCTTTTTAATTTAGTAATATTTATTTCCATACTCAGTAGTTGCTTTGGGCAAACCATTTCAACGACAAACAAAATAAAACATTATGTTGAAAAGGCAGAAAGATATCTTGATTTTAAAAAGGCACTTTCTACTTATTATTCAGTAGATGAAAGAGGAATTAGTGTTTTTGCAAATCCGAAAGACAAAATAAATAATAAGCCTGAGTATTATTGTAGCTGGGATTCAATTGAGCGATTGAGACTGCCTAATCGATTAAATAAGGATACAACAAAAAGTTTACTTGGATACAAAATCGCAATTGATGCGGGCCACACGGCTGGTAATATTGCTTCTGGTAAAATAGAACAAAAGTTCATTCGATTCAAACAACCTAATAACAATGGCAAAGTTGATTCAATTGAATTGGACGAAGGCGAATTAACTTATGCCACTTCTGTATTGTTGAAGAAAAAGTTAGAGGACAAAGGTGCAGAAGTACTATTAACTCGAAAATTCAATGGAGCCACATCATTTGGTATTAGTTTCGATGGCTGGCTCAGATGTTCATTCAAAAATGCAGTAGATAGCTTATACAAGATATCAAAAATAAATGAGGAGAAACGAAATTGGCTGCTAACCAAAGCAACCAAAAGAGATAAATTTAAATTAGTGTTTAAAGACATAGAACTTCAAAAAAGAGCCGAAGTTATCAATCAATTTCACCCTGATTTCACAATAATCATTCACTTTAATGTTGATGAAACAAACACTGGATGGACTAAACCAACAAAAAAGGATTTTAATATGGCCTTTGTTGGTGGTGCATTTATGAAATCCGATTTGCTTACTTCAGAAAAAAGATTTTCATTTTTTCATTTATTAGTGAGTGATGATTTAGAAAATTCAATTCAACTTAGTTCTCAAGTGATACGCAGTTTTGAAACCACACTATCAGTAAAAACGGCTGGCATTAATGATGCAAAATATTTGAAGGAAGGTTGTTTGCCAACATCTAAGAACGGTGTCTTTTGTAGAAATTTACAATTAACTCGTTATGTGCATTCTCCCTTGGTATACGGAGAAACGTTATATCAAGACAATATTGAGGAATGTGTATTACTTAATAAGGAAACAGACAAAACTAAAAATACGAGAATAATGAAAGTAGCTAATGCTTACTTTATAGGAGTGATGAATTATGTTTTAAAAAAAGCAACTGCCAATGACAATTGATACGATAATCAACGGAAGGAATTCTTCAACAATTCGAACTTTACTGATTGCAGGATTCGTGTTTTCTAACTCAACAATCTTTGCGCAAAAAAACAAGTCGTTGATAGATAGTTTGGAAAAATTAACCGAACTTCAAAAAGATACAAATCTTGTAAAAACATACAACGAACTCACATGGCAATATCGCAATGTTTCAAAAGAAAAGGCAATCGAATACGGAAACAAAGCTATTGAATTAGGTGCCAAATTAGGTTTCAACAAGGGCGTAGCACAAGGTTATAATGATTTGGGAATAATTTATTATGACAAAATGGATTATAAGCAAGCGCTCGAACAGTATGGAAAATCAAAAACAATAAGAGAGAAAACAGGTGATAAAAAGGGGGTTGCTGCCATTTACAACAAGATTGGCGTTCTTTACCAACGAAAGGGTGAATTTATAAATGCTTTAGAAAACCAACAAAAAGCACTAAAGATTTATGAAGAAATAAAATATGATTATGGTCTTTCTTACGCTTTAAATAATATTGCCATTTTAAATTTTGATATCGGAAACAATGAAGAGGCTTTAAAGTATAACTTAAAATCTGTTGAGATAAAAAAGAAAATTGATGATAATTTAGGTTTATCAGGTTCGTATGTAAATATTGCAAATATCTATTTCAAGAAGAAGGAATATCAGAAAGCAATTGAGTATAATTCAAATGCTCTCGAACTTTGCAGAAACACAGGAGACAAAGAATATATATCTGCAACTTTAAATAATCTTAGTTCAGTTTATTCAAAAGTAAATGATTTGGCGAACGCATTAAAATGTGTGGACGAATCCTATCAATTGAGGAAGCAATTGAATGACAAGAAATCTATGATATCGTGCCTTGTCAACATGTCGCACATTTATTTAAAGCAAAATAGGCAACAAATTTGTTTAGATAAATTAAACGAAGCCCTTTTATTAAGCAAGAGCGTATCCGCTCTCACCGAAATGCAAGCGTTGTATAGTGCTTTTACTGACTATTATGAATCGATTGGCGATTATAAAAAAGCTTTGGAAAGCGATAAACTTCAATTTGTTTTTCACGATTCAGTTTTGAACGTTGATGTAAATTCAAAATTCGCTGAAATGAACGCTAAATATGAAAACGAAAAGAGTCAAAAAGAAATAATTGAAAAGAATTTGAAGCTTAAAGCAAACGACTACGAATTAGCCGATCAGAAAACACAACGAAATATTCTATTAATTTCATTAATCATCTTTATTTTTCTCTCCTACTTGATTTATTCAAGGTATCGTTTCAAACAAAAAATAGAACTTAATACCGAATTGATGCATCAACAAGAATTAAGAACCAAAGCAGTGATCGAGGCTGAGGAGAATGAGCGAACTCGTATTGCGAGAGAGTTACATGACGGTCTTGGGCAACAACTTTCGGCTGTTAAACTCAACATGAGTAGTTTGGAATCATCATTAGAATTTGAAAATGATGACCAAAGGCGGATGTTGCAAAATGCACTTGAAATTATTGACGAGTCAGTGAAGGAAGTTAGAGCTGTTTCGCATAGCATGATGCCGAATGCTTTGGTAAAATCTGGCCTGAAGGAAGCTATTAAAGAATTCGTAAATAGACTAGGAAAGACCGATCACCTCAAGTTTGATTTGCAAATCTCAGGATTAAACGAAAGATTGAATACAACGATTGAAACTATTGTTTTTCGAGTATTACAAGAAATAGTGAATAATATTTTAAAACATTCAAAAGCAACAATTGTAACAATACAAATTATAAAAGACATTGAAGAATTAACGATTATAGTTGAAGACAATGGTGTCGGTTTTGATGTTAATACAGCTAAAAGCGATGGTATAGGATTAAAGAATCTACAATCGAGAATAGAATACTTGCATGGGACAGTAAATATAGATTCCCATTTACAAAAAGGAACAACAATTATAATTGAATTACCGATTAAATAATTGCGTAAATTTACAACAATGACCAAAACAACACTTTTCTTATTAGACGACCACCAGATGCTAATTGATGGCATCAAGGCTCTTGTTAAGCGTGAAAAAGGAATCGAAGTATTGGGAGAAGCTACCTCTGCTTTAAAAGCCATTGAGCTTATTCAAATTAACCCTCCAGACATTGTTCTGACTGATATAAATATGCCAGAAATGAACGGTATTGAATTCACAAGAAAGTTGCTTGCAATGAATTCGAAAATTAAAATCATTACACTTTCTATGTTTGGTGAAAAATCGATGATTTCGGAAATGCTTGATGCTGGTGTTTCTGGTTACATTTTAAAAAACACAGGTAAAAAAGAACTAATGAATGCCATTGAAAAAGTAGCTAACGGAGGAATGTTTTTTAGCGAAGAAGTTTCGGCAGAAATGATGAAAGCGATTAGCGAACGAAATATTAGTAAAAATCTTGAAACCACAATAAATCTTACAGAAAGAGAGAAAGAAATAATAAAACTTATAGCAAATGAACACAGCAATGCAAAAATAGGTGAAATACTTTTCATAAGCGAACGCACCGTTGAATCTCACCGTAAAAACATTTTTAGAAAAACTGGAACAAAAACCATTGTAGGCCTTATCAAATACTGTATCGAAAATAAACTGACAGATTAAAACGACTATAGACTTTTTGTGTTTTAAAACTATACGTACCAGTACTTACAAAAAAATACCTTTAGCTACTTACATTTTGTATTTAAATTTGTTTTACATTTGTCCCGACTAAATAACGTTAATTTAATTTAATTAAACTTAAACAAAAAAATCATGAAAAAAATTCTTACGACAACAGCTATAGCTTTAGCTGCATTCACAACTTCTTTTGCTCAAGACACAGACTTGAAACCTGAAAAAGGAGCAAACAATTTAGAATTGAATTTTGTTCCTTTAAATGGGAAACCAATTCAATTGACTTATCTTCGTTACAGAAAATTTTTAAGTCCAACAACTGCTTTCAGATTAGGAATTGGTCTTAGTTTTTCTTCGAACAAAGCGGATTCGGTTTTTGCATCTGGTCTTACAGCAGATACTAAAATCAATGGTACTTACAAAAAAACGCAAATGGGATGGAACATCAAACCTGGTTTTGAACATCACTATGCGGGTACAAATCGTTTAAGCCCTTATTCTGGTCTTGAATTAGACATCGCTGGTGCTTCAACTAAAGAACAAACACCACTTGGACTAGATGCAACAGATGCGGTTATTATTCAAACAGACAAAAATCAAAACAAAGGCGGTTTCTTCCGCATTGGGGTTAATTTATTAGCTGGTTTTGATTGCTATGTTACAAAACACCTTTACTTAGGAACAGAATTAGGTTTTGGATTCCAAATGGTAAAATACAGCGATTTCAAATCGACTACAAATATCTTAGCTACTGGTGCAACTGATCCTGATGCTGTAAAACAAGGAAGCGAAATGAACATTGGACCAAACTTCAATAGTTCTATTCGTTTAGGATATATTTTCTAGAAATAAATATCATTATGGAAAGGAGTAAAATTTACTCCTTTCCTTTTTATTAACCTTAAAAATTATTTATCATGAAAAATTTATCTTCTGGATTTTACAAAATCACAAGAAATTTAATTGTTCCGGCAGTGGTAATTGTTGGGTTATCCATTTCTTCTTGTAAAAAAGACGACTGTATGGGAAAACCTAAGTCTACTCCTGCTTTAAGTATGGATGCTAAAAGTGCTAAACTTAGGACTTCTACCGCCAAAGTATTAAAAGATTTTATTATTACCTTTAACAATTCGAATCAACAAACTGGTTCAGGAGGAGGAAGCAATAATTATTCAAATGTTTCTTCAAACCTTACCACTTATTCTACTCCTTCTGCTACAGTTTATTCTTGGAGCGACCCAACCACAGGTACTTCATTTACTCTTTCACAATCTTCTTCTAATGGAAGCGGTGGTGGTGGATTAGGCCAACTTTCTTATAATGGAAGAAGTTTTGATTATGGTTATGTGTTGTCCATAAAGGCTTCAGCAAATGACCCTACTTGGAGTGGTTTCTTTGGAGGAAACTCCGACTTGAGAGGATTGGTTGCTATAGATGGACAATTAACTTCAACCGATTTCACACTTAAGAATCTTGCTATCTTTTTAGTAATGACTAATGGAGGTTCTGGTACTTATAAATTTATTGATTGGACTCCAGCGTCTGTTGGAACAGGCAGTGGAATTGGTGAAATGCTAGACTTCTCTGATGTTGTGAATAATACAACTGGTGGTTTTAATGACCCTAATTTAAAATTCATGGTTACTTCAGATGGTCACGTTACTGTTTCTGATCAGTCTTTCGATATGAATAGTGACGCAAAAGTTACTGATGCTGTTACTAACGCGCAATACACCCTTAGTGGTTCAATAATGCTTTTGTAATCTAATGTTGTTTAGTTACAAATAATGAGAGGTTATCTTTTAATTAAGATAGCCTCTTTTTTTGTCCTTCATTTTACACTGTAGTTATAGTTATTGGCTCTTCTTATTCTTTAATGTCTTCTCCTTTTTTCTTATGTTAAGCTGTCTTAAATTAATTGAGCTAGTATTATGCATGAAAAAAACGCCTTACATTTCTGTAAGGCGTCCTTAGTTATTAATTATTTTATTTGAACCTATTCGAATATTACCTTTTTGCTGAATTTCTTGCCATCAACTAATAGACTCATAGAGTACATTCCTGCTGACAAATTATTTTTTTGCAAATTATACTTGTCGCCTTTGAAATTTTCAACGTTCAATACTTTTCGTCCAAGCCCATCATATAATTCGATATTCATCGCTTTCCCAGCGAAAGAACTCAAATCGACTGTAGCTTCTGTATTTGTTGGATTTGGATAAACGGTATAGTCAGCATTCATACCTAATTCGTCAATACCAAGCATTGGTGTGATGGTATAACTACAATTGTTGGCAGTGCCACATGTAAATTGTTCTAAGAAAGTTCGAGTGATGGTTATAGTAGAATCGTAATACCTCAACTCAGCAGCTGTGGTGCCCACTTCAGGGACGTGATCTTGACCTAACCATGTTTCCATACAATTAGGAATACCTTGATGATTAGCACGCATTGCTACTGTTGAACTTCCATGCACTTTTAATAATGGAAACAATCCTGCTAACGTTATCTGAGCGTATCCGTAAGGAACTGTTCCGTCTGCTGTGCCATGAAAGCTCAACAAAGGTGTGTCGCCATTGTTCATCCATAAAGTATCGCCTAATGCTCCGCAAACGTTTACAATAGCTTTTACTTTTGAAGAATAACCTGGATTCCCGCTAAGCCCTTCAACACCGCCATGCAAACCCGATTGTACAATTGTATCTACATAGTTAGGGAATTCACTTTCTTGGTCCATGTATGCTAAATGCAAAGCAATAAAACCTCCGGCTGATACTCCAGCAAAGAAAATATTGTTGGTATCAACCCCATATGTATTTCCGCCTTCGCGTGCATTTTTTCTAAAGAAGCGAACCGCTGCTCGTCCATCTTGCACTCCACGCATTACGGCTGCACCGGCATCTGTAGAATCTACACCTACTGGAAAATTTGTCATTCCTAAACGATATTCCATTGAAGCTGTTACATAGCCCAGTCTTGCAAGGTCTTGCGCTAATGGAACTACATCTGGACCTGTTTTAGTATTGTATAAAAAACTTCCTCCATGAGCGATAATGACCAATGGCCTATTGGTAGAAACATCTCCAACAGGTTGGAAAACGTCAAGTTTCAACACTTGTGTGGTTCCATCCATCTTGGTGTTGCTACCATAAACTACATCCGAAATTGGAGTTGGTACGCTGGGGAAAACATAATCGTGAAAACGCTGATTGCCACACAAAGTGGACAATTGAGCATAAGATTGTGCCGATATTCCTAGGAACATACATGCGGCAATAATTGAGTACTTTTTTTTCATCTGTAATTGTTTTTGAGGTTAATAATTCTGGTTAAAGTTAATTATTGATTTTAGTTGTACTATTAATTTTCTTGATAAACTCACAATTTAAAATACATACGACAATCCAAGTCCTGGTACAACAGCTCTTTCTTTGTATGTTCCTGTAAAGTTCTTTTCCAAATTGGTATCGGTTCGTTTCATTCCTTCTATGTAAAGCATGGATAGGTCGAGAAAAAACTTGTTAGCTATTTTCAAAGTAGCACCTGCTGTGATGCCTAGTTTGTTTTCGTCAGGTGTTTCGGGAGTTAGGTAACCTGCATCGGCAGCTGTCATGTCGAAATAAGAACCTAAGCGGAGTGCCCACATTGGACTTATTTGATATTGACCTCCTAACCTAAAGATAAATGCATTGTGATAACAACGTGGTGAATGGATATCTTTTAGTTGGTCGGTGTTGTCAGCGAAATCGATGCTCAAGGTGTCGTATGATTTCCAGGCTACATAATTGATGTCTAAGGCTAATTTTAATTTATTGTTGAGCGCATAACCAAAACCTACTGTGAGTGTGCTTGGTAAGCGGAGATTGGTGGAGAATGTGGTAGTAGGAAAATAATTAGCCACCGAGGAAGGTACTGTGAAATCGGCAGTTCCGTTGCTAACCTTAACACTAACTTGCGAACGATAATCGATGCCAATGGAAAGTTTTTGATTTGCTTTGTAATAGATTCCGGCATTAAATCCATAGCCTGATGCTTTTCCGTTCAATCGGGCTTCTCCGTAAGTTCCATTGGTAAACTGAAGAGGCACTGCTTGACGCAAACTAAAATCGCCAAAGGCATAGATGAGCCCAAGGCCGAGACCTACTTTATCGCTCAACTTGACAGAAACGGTGGGTTGTATAAAGAATGTTTTCAGGTTGATTTCGCGTAGTAAAAACTGTCCTTTCCAATCGTCTTGATATTGCACCAAGCTACCAAAGGGATTGTAGACACCGAGTCCGAAATTCCATTTGCTTGTTTTCTTGGTTTTGAGGACGGTGTAGAGGGTGATAGGTGTGCCAGTATGATGTACAGTTTCGGTTTTGTAACCGCTAGTGGGGTCGAGAAAACTGATACGAGGAAATATAAAACTGCCTCCGATACCCACACTTTGCAGGGAATCGAGAAAGGACATAGCTCCGGGATTGAAGAGGATGCAGGCGTTGTCGAGCAACAAGCCTGTGCCGGTATGCCCCATTCCTGTTTGTTTTTGGCCTTGAAGATTGACTTGAAACCCTCCGGCAAAGGAATAGGAAACCATGAAGGTGATGGTAAAAATAAGTAGCCATTTCTTTTTCATCTTGCGAAAGTAATTGAAAAAAAACGAATACGAAAATAATTCCTGCGTTTTCTTGAATTTGAGATAAAGGACTAGAAATGAAAAGTGGGGCTTGTCAAAATGGATTTTGGGGGTGTCAAAATCGATTTGGGGCTTGTCAAAATGGATTCGGGGGGTGTCAAAATCGATTCGGGGGTTGTCAAAATCGATTTGGGGCTTGTCAAAATGGATTTGGGTGGTGTAGAAATGGATTCGGGGGGTGTAGAAATCGATTTGGGT
>CAIWDF010000216.1 GCA_903911435.1 uncultured Bacteroidota bacterium | reverse complement strand
TTCATAAAGATGCGCAAAGCACTCCCTATTGCCTAATCGCTTTTGGCTATTCACTAAAAATGAGATTTCTCACTTCGTTCGAAATGACAAGCCTGTGGTGGTGGATAAAGGAAAAAAGAAAGGCGGCTTTGCCGCCTTTCTTTTTTCCCTCCCTTTAATAAATATAGTCTGTCATTCCGAGCGCAGCGAGGAATCTCCTTCAATTTTGCAGTTGGCAAATGTTCTTTTATTCAAATGTTCAATTGTTCAATTATTCAAATGTTCAATTATTCAAATGTTCAATTGTTCTATTATTCAATTGTTCGAACAAACGAACATTCGTACATCTGAACAATAGAATATCGAAGTGGTGCAATTCATAAAGATACACGAAGCACTCCCTATTGCCTAATCGCTATTGGCTATTCACTAAAAATGAAATTCCCCACTTCTCCCATTTTTACAATTTGCAAAAAGTCCCAAGGAGACGATTTATGTCTTAAATCGTTCGTGGCATGTCTTAAATCGTTCGTGGCATGACATAAATCGTTCCATTTAAGACATAAATCGTTCGATGCATGTCTTAAATGGTTCGTGGCATGACATAAATCGTTCCATTTAAGACATAAATGGTTCGATGCGTGTCTTAAATCGTTCCATTTAAGACATAAATCGTTCGTGGCATGTCTTAAATCGTTCGCTGCATGACATAAACCGTTCCATTTAAGTCATAAATCGTCTTCTTCCAAAACAAAACCCCGACCAATGCATTCATTGGTCGGGGTTGTAGCTCGTGTTGGCCAGCCTATTTTACCTGTATTTTTATTGGTTGACTCAATCCTTGCGGATCTTTTAACACTATCAACTCGTGCATAAACCAAGCATTGGTTTCCGGTTTTAAGCCTGTCATTTGGGTGGTCGACTCGAGCGTAGGGCGCATGCGCACATAGTTAGTGCCATCGGCCGAATACCACCAATCGTGGCAATGCCTACCTTGTGCACTTGGGCCTACCAAATCAATAGTACCCGATTCTACTCCATGGCTCACAGCAAACACTTGGCGTTGGCGAATAGTAACTTTTTTCACCCTAAAATCGCCCGATTCTACTATTACAATAGCATTTTCGGGGTCGTTGTCGGCAGCTTCCTGAAACAGACGCATAATGGCTTTCAAGTCTTTGTGCACATTTAGCCAAGCCGCATTGCGCGCTGCTGGTTTGGTGGCAGTGTTGTAATCCTTTAAGTGTTGCACATAGCCGTCAATCACCGTTTGGGCAATGGTCACCCATGCATTGTTGGTGCTTGCCGTTATTATTCTACTCGCTTTTTCGCCCCTTTTCAAATTGCCATTGGGCACATCTAGCACCGCTGTTATTTGATGTATAGCTTGCGGCACCATGGCTAATATAATATAACGTGTGCTTGCTTTTGCCGATGCCCAACTGCTTTTCACAAGGCCTCTATTTTTTTTTGTATTGTTTAAAACTACTATCTTTTTCATGATTTTGATGTATTTGTTTTTTACTAATTTTTAATTTCTGCATTCACTTTTTGCCCTTTTGCCCGCTTCCCGCGAACAAAAAAGTCCGGTATCTCCTGTTCGGAAATAGCGGACCTTAATCTGCGCACAAACTATTCTTTTGAAATTATAATTAATCATCTTCATCTCGAACCTTTATGTCCTTATCACTATTTGTTTTTATGGTTGAGTGAGGTTTAGATACTTTGCCCACGAGCCCACAGCTCTTGGCGCCTTATGCCGAAACCGGAGTGGTAGTTTCGCACACAAAAATATTGAATTTCCAAATTCCATTTTCAAGAAATTTAGCTTTGGTGAAAAACTTTTTTGGCCCAAAAAGTTTGGCACGATTTTTATTTTTTCTGAAAATAAATATCCATCGGCCTTTCGGCACGACCAAAAAAATTGGTCGAAAGCAAGCATTTTTTTCAGCAAAAAAGTTTTCAACCGATAAAAACCATTATTTTTTATGTTTTTGGAGGAGATTTATGAAGTATATTTGGGAGATGAAAAAAGTGGCGCATACAAATAGTCGTTCGTTTGCAGGTGAAAAAACACCAACTAAGGCAAGGTTGCTGGAAGAATTGAAAGAAGCAGTAGAAGAAATGAAATTGATAAAAGCAGGTAAAAAGAAAGCTCGCCCTGTTGAAGATTTATTAAATGAGTTATAAGATAAAAACCATTGATGTTTTGCAAAGCAAACAAAACGCTTAATAAGAAATAAGTTTATAAAACAAGAATAAACTTAAAAAACCCACACCCTTGTGTTTTCAAATTTAATAAATTTGTTGCATGATTTCCGAAGAGTTTTTGCATTATATCTGGAAGTATAAATTGTTCAATCAGTTCGAACTTACCACCACCAACCACCAAGCTGTGGAAATACAAAAAGTGGGAGCGCACAACTCGGATGCTGGTCCCGATTTTTTTAATGCCAAACTAAAAGTAGGCGATACCCTTTGGGCAGGCAATGTGGAAGTACACATCAATGCCAGCGATTGGAAAAAACACCACCACCACGATGACAAAGCTTACGACAACATTATACTGCATGTGCTGTACGATGCTGACGAAAAAATTTACCGTAAGTCGGGAGAAGAGATACCTACCTTGGAACTTAAAAACAGGATAGATAAATCAGTGTTGGAAAACTATTCCCAATTCGTGAAAAGCAAAGACTGGATACCTTGCGAAAAACAAGTGAATGAAGTTCCACCGCACATCCTAAAAATCACCTTCGACAAACTTTTGCTCGAACGATTAGAAACCAAATCGAAAGCCATCACCAATAGCCTAAGCATCAACCAATGGAATTGGGAAGCCACCTTTTATGAGCAAATGGCTCGCAACTTTGGATTTAAAACCAATGCCGAACCGTTCGAATTATTAGCAAAAGCCACACCGCTACTGGTGTTGGCAAAGCACAAATCAAGTGCGTTTCAGGTAGAGGCCTTGCTGTTTGGTCAAGCCGGTTTTTTGAACCAACACTACCAAGATGCCTATGCCAACAAGCTGCAAAGCGAATACGTGTTCTTAAAACAGAAATTCAAACTCACCTCCATCGACCCTCATCTTTGGAAATTTTTAAGGCTTCGCCCTATGAACTTTCCTACCATTCGCATTGCGCAGTTTGCTCATCTTATCTTCAAATCGAATCATTTGTTTTCCGTAATAATGGAAACCGATACCTATGCCGACCTTAAGAAAAACCTGAGCATTGAAGCATCGGAGTATTGGCACACGCATTATGTTTTCGATAAAGAATCGAAACGAAGTTCGAAACATTTGGGACATGCTGCCATCCATACCATCATCATCAATACCATCGTTCCGTTTATCTTTATTTATGGAAAACAAAAAAACTCTGAAGTGCATGTAGAAAGAGCCATCAAGTTTTTGGAACAAACCGAAAAAGAAAACAATGCCATCATCAGCAAGTGGAAAAGCATTGGTATAGCTGCCGAATCAGCGTTTGATACACAAGCTTTGTTGCAATTGAAAAACGAATATTGCACCCCTAAAAAATGTTTAAATTGTTCGATTGGTAATTACTTGCTAAAAAAACAGTAATTTTACTACTGAAATCAAAACACAACGTTTAACAATGGTAAAGAGAATTCAACAATGGTTCGAGTCGCAAGCTTTTGGAGTGTGCGAATGGTGGGGAAAAAAACTTGGAATAAAAAGCACCAAGATAAGAATGTACTTTATTTACTTGTCGTTCTTCACAGTAGGTTCGCCAGTTATTATTTATTTCATTATGGTTTTCATCCTAGAACACAAAAAATTTTTCAAACCGTTTAGAAGCAAAAGAAAGAGTGTATGGGATTTATAGGCTAATCAAAGAAAATAAGAGTTTCGTTTGCAGCTAAAAAAAATCATACAAGCTTATAATGGAAAAGCAATTTATCAATTCAATAATTTGCTTACCTATCGTCATTTCCATAAAGTATACCTTTCTATATTTTTAATATTTACCATCATCTGTATTGGTGTTGGAGGGTTCATCATTATTGAGCATTACAATTTTTTAGATGCTCTGTACATGACCATCATTACAGTGGCCACCGTGGGGTTTCAAGAAGTTCATCCATTGGATGAACAAGGAAAAATGTTCACAGTGTTTTTAATTATCACAAGTTTCGGTACTTTTGCATACGCGGTTACCTCCATATCGAAGTATGTAATTGATGGAGAATTTAATTTATACTTTAAAAATTTAAAAGTGAATGCAGCAATACAAAAACTAGAAAATCATGTCATCATCTGTGGCTTTGGCCGTAACGGTAAACAAGCTGCACATGTGTTGAAGAAACATAACACACGCTTTGTGGTGATCGAAAACAAAAAAGATATTATTGCCACCATCAATCATCAGTATTCTGATTTAGTAATGGAAGGCGATGCCACACAAGATGAAGTATTGCTGAAAGCAGGCATCAACAAAGCAAAAGCACTAATTACTACTTTGCCCTTTGATGCCGATAATTTGTTTATTGTATTATCAGCTCGCACACTCAATCCAAAACTAACCATCATCAGCCGAGCATCGGAAGACAACTCTGATAAAAAACTAAAAGTGGCAGGAGCTAACAACGTAATAATGCCCGACAAGCTAGGCGGTGCACACATGGCTTCGTTGGTAATGAAACCCGATGTAATGGAGTTTGTTGATTACATCACTGGACAAGGTACCGACAATATACGCTTAGAAGAAATAACGTTTGATACCTTGAAACAAGTGTATCAAAATAAAACCATCCGCGATTTAGAAGTTCGTAATAAATCGGGTGCCAATATTATTGGATTCAAAACAGCACAAGGCGAATACGTCATCAATCCTAGTCCCGACACAAAAATAATTCCTGACGCAAAATTATTCGTACTCGGAACTACCGAACAGATTATTAAACTCAAAGAACTGTTTGTATAATTTCTATTTTCAATTGATATGAAAACTATTTTAATTACAGGAAGCAACGGGCTATTAGGACAAAAGTTGGTTTATAATTTAATTCATCGCAGCGATGTAAAGCTTATTGCCACTTCGGTAGGAGCAAATAGATTGATACAAAAGGAAGGATACATCTACGTGTCGCTTGACATCACTAACAAAGAAGAAGTAAAGAGCATCGTGGCCAAGCACAAGCCTGATGTTATTATCAACACCGCAGCCATGACCAATGTTGATGCCTGCGAGACCAAACGCACCGAATGCTGGGCTTTAAATGTGGAAGCAGTGCAGAATTTTGTGGACGCTATTAATCAACAACCTATTCATTTTATACATCTCTCCACCGACTTTATTTTTGATGGCGAAAAAGGAAGCGAATATGTTGAAACCGATGTTCCAAATCCTCAGAGTTATTATGCCTTGTCGAAATGGGAAGGAGAAAAAGTAATTCAGCAAAGTAAAATCAAATGGGCTATTGCACGTACCATCATTGTGTATGGCATTGTCGATAACATGAGCCGTTCGAATATTGTATTGTGGGCAAAAGATGCATTGACCAAAAAACAAAATATTAATGTAGTGGACGATCAATTCCGTTCACCTACGCTAGCCGAAGATTTAGCACAAGGCTGTATAAACATTGCTGACAAAGGAGCAACAGGAATCTATAATCTATCGGGCAAAGAAACCATGAGTGTATTAGAACTTGTGTACAAAGTAGCCGATTTTTGGAAACTGGATAAATCGCTAGTACAACCTATCAAGTCGAACACATTGAATCAAGCTGCTAAACGACCACCACGCACAGGATTCGTTATTGAGAAAGCAAAAATGGAATTGAATTATCATCCTCATTCGTTCGAAGAAGGATTAAAAATACTTGACCAACAACTTGCTCAATCTTCAAACTAAGCAGTCGGTTTCTAATTATCTCGATGAAGTGTTGATTACCAATTTTTGATTTGCGATTACCGAATTATCTGCAATCAAAATCAAATTGTACAATCCCGAATTTAATGTAGCAATATCCATTTGAATGGATTGCTGATTGATAAACGACTTAGAAATCACCAATTGCCCAATTGCATTGTATAGTCGCAATTCAAATTTATTTGCTGAAGTTCCCTTTATTTCAACATTCAGTTGACTCGTAGCCGGGTTCGGGAATATTGAAATAGAAGATGAAGTTGAAATAGCATTCACGCCAGTCATACCTGTGACCTGAATGGTATCGTATGCTTTGAAGGTTTTACAACCATTTGTTGATGTCAACGAAACAGTATACTGACCAATGCCTGCATAAGTATGCTGTGGGCTTGTGAGTGAAGAATTATTCGTGTCGCCAAAGCTCCAAGTTGTTGTTACTACATTTTCGGAATTGTTGTTAAACTGAACACCATTGCCACTTTGAGTAAACGAAAATGATGCACTTGGAATATCTCCTTGTCCTTGCCATAACGCAAGGCTATCGAGCACCGTAGCACCACCAATGGTTTGCAACACCAGTGCATCAACAGAACTAATACTACTAGGGAAACTTGCACCAATGGGAGTTTTGTGAAAGAAGCTTGCATAGAAAACACAAGCGGCCAAATAAGTTCCATAAATAGACGGGTGGCTTTGGTCCGATTGATACAATCCAATGGAAGGATAATTGTCGCGAACATGTTTCCAAGCTACCCCAACTGGTGCTGCCGAAGCATGATTGTCGGTGGCCATTTGCAAATAACTTTCTCTTAATCGTTGTTGCATTCCGTTGTAAGTACATATTGGAGGATAGAAGGCGCAATTGGATGAATCACCATTCTGCCGACCCCAAGTCATATAGAAAACAGTTTCGGTACAACTATCATTCGCTACTATCATACTATCCAAACGTGCTGCATATGGATAGGTGTCAGAAGAAACTTGTGATGGAGGGAATGAGGGCATTTGGCTTTGTTCTTGAAGCACAACGTAATCCCAAGCACGTTGGTTTATTTTTGATATCGTAGTCGCGTTGGTAGTATGCAATTGAAAAGTATATCCTCCCGGTGCTGATGAATCGAAAATAAGAGTATCGCCTTTCGACAAGGCTAAATCGGCAAGTGTTTGAGGTAGGTTATTTACATAGGTATAACTGTTTCCAATAAATAACACACTTGTGGTTTGTGCTGAAAGTTGATTAGCACAAAGAATAAGAAGAATGATGCGTATTATTGATTTCATGATGTAGAAAAAAATCCCAAACAAATGATTTGGGATAAGGTTAAAATTAAAGTTTTAGTTAAGTTGGGTTGATGTGAAAAACAAAGTTGAGATTCGTTAACTTCATGTAGTCTTCACCTGTTTTCTTAATGTCGTCATCATCTTCATCGTAGAACCAATTAACTGTAACTTTTATTCCACTCTTCTGATAATCCATTAGAATTATTAAGATTTGTTTTACGGAAATAATGGTGGACGAACTAAGGTAATACAAATTGATTGAAAGATCAAAACTCTTTGGATTTTCAAGCTTATACTCCTTTATCCATTCGATAGTTGATTGGAAAAAGTGTTTGCTATCTTCGGGAAACGATTTCCCTTCAATCAAAAACTTCCCCATTTCAGAATCCAAAAGGATATGAGGAGAAGTAGAAGTTGGCTCTTTTTCTAATTTTATCATTTGTCTTGTGTAACTATTGCCTTCATTGAAAACAACGAAAGTTTATTATTCAACTTTTGAAATTGGAAATCGATATTATTGTTCGATTTCATAGCTATGGTGATGAAACCCAAACCTGCTCCGCCTTTTTGCGAAAGCTCCCCGTTTGAAAGCACTTCTAGGTACTCTTTCTTCAAATTGGCTTCATCTAACGATTTTAATCTTTCCAATCTTGTAACGAGTATATCCGCATTTTCGTTTGGTAATAAATTGCCTGAGTATATGGTAAACTCTTGGTCATTTCTACCAATAATAAAATAGGTCATTTGGTTACCATTGTTATCCCTTTCGGCATGGAAACAAATGTTTTGAAGTGTTTCAATTGCGATATTGAATATCCTTTTGATTACACCTTTGCTAACCCCAATATTTACCATCTGTGTTTCCACAATAGAAGAAATGGTGTTAACCTGATTCTGGTCAAGTTCACCTATATGCAATACCATTTCTTTGCTTCCATTTGACGAACAAGCAGTTCTTATTTGATCTACTTTTTCAGCAAATATGGTATGTTCAGGTGTCCCTTCTTTACTCAAATCCATACTTCGAATATGACTTTTTATTTACAGTTGATTCCAATATAATAAATATCAAATTGAAAATTTATCCAATAATAGTGAATAAATTAATAAGTGCGTTCAATATTATCAGAATTTTTATCAAGACCCAAAAGTTAATATGTATCCAAAATCTATATTTTACCCACCTTTTCGTGTAAGTTTTCCCACTTATTCATTTCTCCGTCCAACTGCTTTTTCATCAATTCATACTTGGCATACATCTCTTTATCATTAATGATGGTTTGGTATTGTGTTGCATCTGAAAGCTTGTCATCAATAATCTTTATCTCTTGTTCCAACCTCGCGATTTCCTTTTCAACTTTAGTTATTTCCGATTTCAGTTGCTTGATTTCTTTTTCACGTTCAAGTTCTTTAGCGTCAGGTTTTGGTTTTTCAGGTTTTGGTTCGGACTTTGGTTTCACAAACGGACTTTTGGTATTCATCTCGCTCAACCTATCCATTTTTACCTTTTCCATAAATTCGGTAATTCCTCCAAGATGTTCCTTTACAGTACCATGTTTGAATTCATACATTTTGTTAACTAGGTCGGTTAGAAAATCTCTATCGTGTGAAACAATAATTGCTGTTCCTTCATACGAAAGCAATGCTCTCTTAAGTACTTCTTTACTACGTATGTCAAGGTGATTGGTTGGCTCATCGAGCACTAAAAAATTATACGGTTCCAATAGAAGCTTGCATAATGCTAAGCGGCCACGCTCTCCTCCACTCAACACTCTCACTTTTTTGTCAATATCGTCTCCTCCAAATAAAAAAGAACCAAGAAGTGTACGTACTTGCTTACGTACATCGCCTACCGCAAGTTCGTCAATGGTTTCGAATACAGTTTTGTTTTGATCCAAACGCTCAGCCTGATCTTGAGCAAAATATCCCATCTTAACACTATGACCAAGATTTACATTTCCTTCGTGTTCAATTTGTTTGGCTATCATTTTCATCATAGTACTCTTCCCTTCACCATTTCTGCCCACAAAAGCAATTTTCTCTCCTTTGGTTAAGATAAAATGAGCATCTTTGAAAATACGTTTCGTTCCGTAAACCTTACCAGCATCCTCCACGGTAAGTACTATTTTTCCACTATGTGCAGGTGGAGGAAAGCGGAAAGCGATTGCTGTGGTATCGCTGTCGTCTACTTCAACAATTTCCATTCTGTCGAGTTTTTTGATTAATGATTGGGCGAAAGCAGCTTTACTTGCTTTAGCACGGTATTTATCAATCAACACTTCTGTTTGATTAATTATTTTCTGTTGGTTTTTTGCTGCGTTTTCCTGTTGCTCTCTTCTTTCTTTGCGCAATACAAGGTAACGTGAATAATTGGTCTTGTAATCGTAAATTCGTTGGTTAGAAATTTCGATGGTACGAGTTGTTACTGTATCAAGAAAATGCTTGTCGTGACTAATGAGCATAACCGAGCCAGGGAAGGTATCCAAGGTCTCTTCGAGCCATTGAATCGATTCGATATCCAAGTGGTTCGTAGGCTCATCGAGCAACAAGATGTCGGGTTTTTGAAGTAATATTTTTGCCAACTCTATCCTCATTCGCCAACCTCCACTGAACTCGGCTGTTTGGCGAGGAAAATCATACGCTTCGAAGCCTAACCCCTTTAATATTTTTTCAATCTCTTCTTCTTTATTATTAGCGCCTATTATGTCAAGTCGATGATTGATATCGGTAAGTTCGGTTATTAAGTTCATGTATGCATCCGATTCATAATCGGTGCGAATACCTAATTCATCATTAATAAAATGAAGACGTGCTTCAAGCTTTTGAATTTCTTCGAAAGCTGTTGCTGTTTCTTCAAACACTGTGCGTCCATGTTGATGGATCATGTCCTGAGGAAGGTAACCTATTCGTGTATCGTTGGGTTTAGATATTTCTCCCTTCGTTGGATTTTGCTCTCCTGCAAGCAGTTTCAACATGGTTGATTTGCCGGCACCGTTTTTACCTGCTAAACCTATGCGGTCTTTGGGATTGATAAGAAAAGATACATTATCGAACAAATCGTATCCTCCGAAAGTAACCGTAACTGAATTGACTGAAATCATTGTTTGTTTAAAAAATTAAGGGTGCAAAGGTAATAAAGATTGTGGAATGAAGTCATTTGCCCAAGAGAGAAAGGTTGCATGATTCAATTCTTTCTACTAGTGGTAGAATGAAGTAAATGATTTTACAAAAACTCCCAAGCTGATTTGTACCCCCCTACGCTTTCGGCATAATCGAGGAATTTTTTATAGAATCCATGATTGCCAAGTGTTGCACTATCGCCTATTACTACTAGTTTCTTTTTGGCGCGTGTGAGGGCTACATTCATTCTACGAGTATCCGCTAGAAACCCAATTTCACCTTGGTCGTTGCTTCGAACCAAACTGATGTAAATAATGTCGCGTTCTTGCCCTTGAAAACCATCAATAGTTTTGATGGCAATGGATGATGCAAAAGTTTGAAGATATGGATTGTTAGCAACCAAATTCGTAAGATACATCACTTGTTCCTTGTATGGAGAAACAATGCCTATGCTAATTCCATTCGATTCTTTTTGTGAAGTATTCTGGTAATTTTCGAGTACCAAGGTGAGGTGCTTGATAAGCAAACCTGCCTCCTCTGGGTTTGCTGTACTTAAACTTTCAGGGTTGGTAATCTCACTGAAACCACATCCTGCTGTGTCGATAAAATCGAAAGCAGTACATAACAAATAGTCATCAGGGTCGAAACTCAGGAGCGTATCTTTGACAGAGACATCAGCTACTACTTGATTCTTATAAAATTGTTGATTAGAAAAGCCCATGATGGATTGATGCATTCGGTACTGAGTATTGAGAAGTACAGACACCTTTTCAATTGACATGCATCGTTCGAACAAGGTTTGTTTAAGTCCGGCCGTTTCTGCTCGCATCGATTTTACAGTAGGTGGCAATTGAAAATGATCTCCTGCAAATACAACCTTTTGACTTCGTGTAATAGGTATCCAGCAAAGTGGTTCCAAGGCTTGTGCGGCTTCATCTATAAATACTGTTGAAAACTGTTTGTCTCGCATCATCCTGCTTGCAGCCACCACAGGTGTGCACGCAATAACTTGTGCTTTATCAAATTGTTCGTAAAGTATATAATCTTCTAATACTCTCGCTTCGCTAAGTATTTTACGTGCTTCGATGTATAATAGTTGTCGCTGCTCTCGTTCTTCTTTTCCAAAACTTCGCTTATATTTTCCAGCCATTCTGAAATATTCATCCGCAAGTTTTCGATAATTTTTCAGATCTTTATAGGAAGGGTGAGCGGCTATTCGCGCATCAAGTGTATTAATGATTAGCTCTTCGGAAATACGAGCAGGATTGCCCAAACGTAAAACATTTATTCCTTCTCGATGAAGTTTCTCCGTAAGCAAATCTACAGCAGTATTACTAGGTGAACAAACCAATACTTGTTTTTCGGTGAACAATGTTTGACGTATGGCTTGCACCAATGTAGTTGTTTTGCCTGTGCCTGGAGGGCCATGAATGATGGCAACATCTTTGGCGGCTATTATTTTTCTTACTGCATTGTTCTGCGATTCGTTTAGACCTGTTAATAGTCGAGATTCATCCACAACATCAAACATAGGAGGAGTGAGTCCATAAAGCACATCGCGCAAGTAAGCTAGCCTAGTGTTTTTTGCATTGATTACTTTTTCAAGGGCAATGTCCATTTCCTTATAACTAGTTTCATCAAACAACAAATTAATGCCGAGTTTTCCGTCATCGCACCACTCAGGCAACTCGTCAACTGAAAGTGAAATTCTTAGTTTGTTTGGATGAATTACCTTTATCGTGCCAATCAGCTGTTTCTCGTCTGGATGTTGATTCGAAAAGAGTGCAGCGTTCTTTCCTCCCGAAAACTGATGAGGTTCGTTGTGGTTGGTGGTTCGTTCTACTTCAATAATGAGGTATTCGCCTAGACCTATTTCTGTATTGGTAATAACTATCGGATACCAAGTGACTCCACTTTGTTTTCTGTAGTTAATGTTGTTTCTTGAAAAATGTAGTTTGTATTGTTCAAAATCTTCGTCTCGTTCTATTTTCAAAAGTTTACGAAGTTCATTCAATCGTTCTATTCCTAAACTCTTTTCATTCCCCTCGAATGCAGGAGTGTTTGCATCACTTGAGGTCTTCTGTTTTTTCATCCCGTCTTCTTTCTTTGCATTAATTCGGTCTCTTTCGAACCAAGTAACATGCAATGTTTTTATTCTGCACCAATCGCTTTATCCATTTGTGGCACTTTTATTTTATCGGTCTTTTTCAATCCCTCTAAAACTTCAATATTTATCCCATCGGACAAACCTGTGGTGATAAATCTCTTTTCATACTTGTCTTTGGAGGTTTCCACCTCAACATAGGTTTTTTCTTTTTCAAATTTCAAAACCAATTCAGGAATAGCAAACGTTTTTTCTTTTTTTGCTAAAATGATATCCGCATTGGCGCTATATCCGGCACGCAACATGGTACCTTTTGTTTTTGATAAAGCAGCACGAATCAGAAATTGAATCGCTCCGTTTTCAGTAATTCCTTTTGGTGAAATGTATTCAAGTGTTGCCAAAAAACTCTCTTTGTCAATGGCTCCAATTGTGAGCACCAAATCCATTCCTTCTTTTATTTTCCCTACTTCGCTTTCATCCACTTTGCCTTCAAAAATCATTTCACCCATATTCGCAACCGAAGCAATGGTTGTTCCTTCGTTAAAAGTATTACTTTCGATTACACTACTGCCTTCCTTTATTGGAACATCGAGCACCATACCTGTAATAGTTGAACGAATAAGAGTATTGGTAGCAGTTCCAGCTGATTTAGTTACACCTTCTTTTATTAGTTGCATATTATTGTCGGCAGCATCCATTTCTTCTTTTGACGATTTCAGCTTTAGTTCATAAGGCAGAAAGTCCGCTTTCGATATTACATTTTGTTTGAACAAGGTTTCGTTTCTGTCAAATTCTTGTTTGGCGTTATCATAACTTATTTGTGCTTGATTCACCCTGTTTTCAGCATTTGCAAGGTTTACCATGTTGGGTATTATTTTAATTTTTGCCATCACATCGCCTTGTTTTATTTCTTGTCCAGCGGTTACAAATAATTTTTCGATGATACCCGATACCTGCGATTTCATGTTCACTTCCTTGCGAGGAATCACACTTCCAGTGGCAACTGTTTTCTTAACAATGGTAGTATCAAATGGACTAATGGTTTGATAAACCACCGGTTGTTGTTCCGATTTGGAATACAAGAAATAAATAGTCCAAACAAATACAGCTAATATCAATACCAGTACCGTTATTTTTAAAATCTTTTTTATCATCCTTATGTTATCAATTAATTGTTCAACATCTTTTTTATTCGGCACGCAATGCTTCCACTGGGTTCACTGACACTGCTCTTCGGGCAGGTATCAAACCTGCCATTGCTCCTGCAACCACAAGTACCGACAATGCAATGAGGGCAGCGCTTAAATCAACTGTAGGATTTTTAAACATTTCTACATCGGCTCCTACCATTTTATTGATTACTTCTAGCAAACCTACCCCAAACACCAAACCTACATAGCCCGCCATTAAGGTAAGGAATATCGACTCGAGCATAATCTGTCCAATGACTGTGATGGGTGTAGCACCTATCGCGCGTTTTACGCCTATTTCTTTTGTTCTTTCTTTTACAATAATAAGCATAATATTACTTATACCAATAACTCCTGCTATCAAAGTACCTATACCAACAAACCATACCAATACATTGATTCCAATAAATAAACCATTTACTTTATTAAATTGTTTTTCCATGTTCCAATGACCAACTGCTTGCATATCGTCAGGCGCTATTTTGTGTCGTTCTTTTACAAGTGCCAATACCTTTTGTTCGGCAATGGATGCAGGCAAATTTGGTGCAGATGCAATGGCAAACCAACCTACCACATCGCCAAAGTTAAATGCATTTTGGAACGTGGTGAAAGGTACTTGTATGCGTTGTGCTTGCTGACGGGCATCTCCTCCATTTCCCATAGGAGTGGTTACTCCAATCACTTTAAAATAGACACCTTTTATTAGGATGTATTCGCCCAATGCATTTTCATCTATTCGAAACAACATCTCTTTCACTCTGGAACCAATGACACATACTTTTCGTTTTTCACGAATATCATTTTCGTTCAAAAATCTCCCTTGTACCACTTTTGTTTCTTGTATTTGAGTGATGTTTGGATAAACTCCTCCTACTTCAAAGTTGCCTGTTTTAAGTCCCCTTATTGCATTGTTGCCTCCTCGGTATCCACCTAGTTGTATTTGTGGAGACACAATACTTAGTTCTTTCATTTGCGAAAGCGCTATCACATCAGCATTGTTGAAATAATAATTTCTACCCGGTTTCATTCCTTTATACGCCTTAGTAGTAGTTTGTGCCCACATAAAAAAACTATTCGTGGCACTTCCTTTAAAATCCGACATCACCCCATTCTTCAAGCCATTGCCAGCACCTAGCATGATCACCAACATAAAGATTCCCCAGCCAACCCCTAATGAAGTGAGAAAGGTGCGCAACTTATTTTTTTTGATGGTTGCTATTATTTCTTGCCAGTTGTCTAAATCGAACATCTTAGTTTATTGTTACAAAAATAGTTTTAATTTCTTGGTTAGGCTAAATCATTTTTTAGGATACGTGGAAACCTTACTAAAAGTGAAAACGATGGATTATATTTCAAAACGAGGCAAAAAAAACACCTTCAACTTAGTTAAAGGTTGAAGGTGTGGCCGAACAATTTTAGTGTTCTTATTCTTTTTTATCTTCAGTTAAATCAAACCCTTCCAAAAACTTGGTGGTATAATTTCCTTTAATGAAACCTTCATCTTTCATCAATCGAAGATGAAAAGGGATGGTTGTTTTTACACCTTCAATTACATATTCGCTAAGCGCACGATGCATTTTCGAAATAGCCTCTTCGCGGGTTTGAGCAACAGTGATAAGCTTTGCTACCATACTATCATAGTTTGGTGGAATAGTATAACCCGAATAGATATGCGAATCGATACGGATTCCATGACCTCCAGGGGTATGAAGATTAGTGATCTTACCTGGCGAAGGACGGAAATTATTAAATGGGTCTTCTGCATTTATTCTGCATTCGATGGCATGTAATTGAGGGAAATAATTTTTTCCTGATATAGGCACACCAGCAGCTACAAGTATTTGCTCACGTATCAAATCGTAGTTAATCACTTCTTCGGTAATTGGATGTTCCACCTGAATACGTGTATTCATTTCCATGAAATAAAACTTACGGTTTTTATCAACCAAAAACTCTACCGTACCAACACCTTCGTATTTTACAGCCAGAGCTGCTTTAATAGCGGCAGCACCCATTTCGTCACGCAGTTCGTCTGTCATAAATGGAGAAGGAGTTTCCTCTACCAATTTTTGATGACGTCTTTGAATTGAACAATCACGTTCTGACAAATGACAAGCTTTACCATATTGGTCGCCTACTATTTGAATTTCGATATGGCGAGGTTCCTCAATGTATTTTTCCATGTACATGGCTCCATTTCCAAAAGCGGCTTCTGCTTCTTTAAAAGCCGAATCGTAAAGTGCTTGCATGTCTTCTTCTTTCCAAACAATGCGCATTCCTCGTCCACCTCCGCCAGCAGTTGCTTTGATGATAACTGGATAGCCTACATTAGGGGCAAGTTCAATGGCTTGTTCAGCACTTTCCAATAAACCTTCCGAACCAGGAACACAAGGCACCCCTGCAGCTATCATTGTAGCTTTAGCCGATGCTTTATCGCCCATTTGGTTAATCATTTCGGGTGAAGCACCAATAAATTTCACATTATGTTCCTGGCATATCTTCGAAAATCTTGCATTCTCCGAAAGAAAACCATAACCTGGGTGAATGGCATCAGCATTGGTTATTTCGGCTGCTGCAATTATGCTCGGAATATTTAGATACGATTCTTTGGAAGGTGGTGGGCCAATACAAACGGCCTCATCAGCAAACTTCACATGAAGCGAATCTTTATCGGCTGTAGAATAAACGGCTACCGTTTTTATTCCCATTTCGCGACATGTACGTATTATACGTAATGCAATTTCTCCTCTGTTTGCTATTAAGATTTTTTTAAACATAGTTTTTCAATTAGCTAATCAACCAATCAGCTTGTCTGCTTTTTGACTGACTATTTTTAAATTTAAGAAGGATCTACTAAAAACAAAGGCTGATCATACTCCACTGGAGTAGCATCATTTACCAACACTTTCACAATTTTCCCTTTAATGTCTGATTCTATTTCATTAAAAAGTTTCATTGCTTCGATGATGCAAACATGTTTTCCTGGAGTAATTTCATCTCCTACACTTACAAATGCAGGTTTGTCGGGTGATGACGAACGATAGAAGGTTCCAATCATTGGCGACTTGATGGTAATATAATTATTGGTTTCAACCACAGGAGCTTTCGCCTCAGCTACAGGAGCAACAGGAGCTGCCATTTGCTGAACCATAGGTGGTGCGATTGTTTGAACCACTGGTGCAGCCTGAACAATAGTTTGTCCTTTGGTTCCCGAAGGAGTTTTGATGATAATCTTGATGTCCTTGGTTTCTACTTCCACCTCACTCACACCCGATTTTGCTACAAATTTTATTAAGTCTTGAATTTCGTTAAGTTTCATGCTAATTAATTTTTAAAATTGTTTTATTACTTAAATTGCTATTACTTATTATCTCAAAATTATCTTCTATTTATTACCATCGTAAGCCCACTTTACATACACAGCACCCCAAGTGAATCCGGCACCAAATGTGGAGATGATGATATTGTCTCCTTTCTTAAGCTGTTTTTCATAATCCCACAAACAAAGTGGAATGGTACCCGCTGTGGTATTTCCGTAACGTTGTATGTTGAGCATTACTTTGTCGGACGATAAACCCATGCGCTCTGCTGTTACATCAATAATGCGTTTGTTGGCTTGATGAGGAACCAACCATGCTACATCTTCCGAAGTAAGATTGTTGTTTTTCATTATTTCGGCCGACACATCAGCCATGCCTACTACTGCTCTTTTGAAAACAGGTTGACCATCTTGAAACACAAAATGCTCGCGAGCATCTATGGTTTCGTGGCTAGGTGGTTTTACCGAACCTCCTGCTTTTTGATGCAAGTATTTCCGTCCTGATCCATCTACACCAAGTATCGAATCCATTACGCCTACTCCATCAGTTGTTGGTTCGAGCAATACGGCACCTGCTCCATCTCCAAAGATGATGCAAGTGGAACGATCGGTGTAATCGAGTATGGACGACATTTTATCGCCACCTACTACTATAATTTTTTTGTATTTACCAGTTTCGATAAACTGCGAACCTGTAACCAATGCGAACACAAATCCAGAACAAGCAGCTGAAAGGTCGTAGCCCCAAGCGTTGGTTGCTCCTACTTTATCGCATATCACATTGGAGGTAGAAGGGAAAACATAATCGGGGGTTACGGTACCCACTATAATCATGTCTATTTCTAAAGGTGATATGCCTCGCTTTTCAAGCAATTGTTCGATGGCTTTCACACACATGTCGGATGTGCCAAGCCCTTCTCCTTTTAATATTCTTCTTTCTTTTATTCCTGTTCTCGACTCAATCCATTCCGAAGTAGTTGGAACTAGTTTTTCCAATTCGGCATTCGAAAGTACAAAATCGGGTACGTAGCCTGCAACAGCGGTAATAGCAGCGGTTATTTTGGTCATAATTAAAATACCTGTTTTATTTTATCTGAGAGTTTTGCTTCTATCACCGTTTTGGTGAGTAATATCATATTCTTCACCGCAAAGTCGGTTGAAATTCCGTGACCGATCATGACAGTTGAATTGATTCCTAACACTGGGGTGCCACCGTAGATTTCGTAATTAAAACGTTCGAAATATTCGTCTTTTATACCTCTGCGTTGCAACAATTCATAGAATGCTTCTTCTTGTTTCAATACAATATTGCCAGTGAAACCATCGCAAACAATAACGTCTGCTTTGTCGTTAAACACATCTCTGCCTTCAACGTTGCCAATAAAGTTAAAGTCTTTCGAATCTTTCATCAACCCATGTGCGGCTTGTGCCACAAGGTTGCCTTTTTCGGGTTCTTCGCCTATGTTGAGCAATCCTACTTTCGGGTTTTTAACTCCGTATACATGTTCGGAAAGAATGGAACCTAGTACACCGAATTGGTACAATACATCGGGTTTGCAATCGGCATTAATACCAACATCAAGTATAAGCCCTACTCCACCTTTTTCTTTTGGTAATAAGGTGGTGATGCATGGACGGATGATACCCGCTATGGTTTTGATGGTGAACATGCAACCAATGAGCATGGCTCCGGTGTTTCCGTTGCTTGCAAATGCATCAATCTTTCCTTCTTTTAAAAGATGAAACCCAACTACAATACTGGAGTTGGGTTTTTGAGTGAAAGCTTTGGTTGGGTGTTCGCCCATTCCAATCACTTCGGGTGCATTTACTATTTCAAAATTGGTAGGGTCAGCGCCCAGTTTTGCAAGTTCGGCAAGTATCTGAGCTTCATCACCTATTAATACAATTTTTACTTCTTTGGGTAATTCTTTATAAGCTAGTACAGCCCCCGAAACAGTTGCCTGTGGGGCATAATCACCGCCCATAATATCTATACCTATCTTCATCTTTATTATGAATAATTAAGAGATTACAGATTACAAATTGCAGATAGCAAACTGCTGTAATCTGCAATTTGAAATCAATAATGTTTAATAAACTTAAGCTGAAACTTTTTTCTCAATTGCTAGTTTTCCTTTGTAGTATCCGCACTCTCCGCATACTCTATGGTATAGGGTTGGCGCACCGCAATTGGAACAGGTAGACAAGGTTGATGCTACTGCTTTATCTTGGCCTCTTCGGCTATCTCTTCTTGATCTCGATAATTTTCGCTTTGGATGTGGCATTTTGTTTTTGTTTTTAAAGCTCTTTTCCGCCTTTTTCTATGGGCTGATGGAGCGTTGGTTATTTATTTATTGTTTTTACTCTATTATTTATTACTCTTTTTGGTACTTAATTCAATTTTATGTTCTTCAAATCGTTCCAACGTGGGTCGGTCGTATCTTTTTTTTCTTCTTTTGTTAAAAATTTCTGAACCTTTTTCAGCATTTCTTTGTTACATGTTGGCTTTCCTTTGGCATCTAACGGATGTATCCGTTTGATGGGCAACGAAAGTGATACATATTCGTAGATGTATTGCGACAAATCCAGTTGGTGCTCTTGCGCTCCTACTATGATGATGTCGTCATCCTTGTCGTCTATATCATCTCCACTCAACTTCACTATTAATTTATAGGTTCCGCTTATGGGCATATCGAATTCGGTGGCGCACAAGTCGCACAACACGTTTACTGTTCCTGTAATGTCGAACTCTAATATCATCATTTGCGATTGCCTGATGAGGTTCACTTTTACTAGTATATTCCCTTGTTTTATTTCTGAATAATCAAGGTTTTCAAAGAACTTATCGGTTACAGTAAACTCAAATTTATGCTCACCAAGACCTAAACTTACAAACTGAATACTATATTCTTTTCGTGTTTGCATTCTATTTAACTTTTAGAGAAAGACCGCAAAGGTAAAAAAATATGCTTTACGTCAAAATCAAAATGTAAATTAATTTTTAAGGGAGAGGGGGATTATGGGTTGGAAAGGTTCAAAGTTGAAAGTTTGAAGTTGCCACAAAGACACGAAGACACAAAGAAGAAATTCTAATTACTGAGTACTAAATTCTAATAAAAAAAGCCCCGAACATTATTGCTCGGGGCTTTTTCTATTGCCTATTCACTATTCGCTATTGCCTATTCACTATTCACTAATTAATAATGGCACCAAACGGTTGGCTAGGTGCTCCATCGCCTGCCGAATTATGACCTATTACTATCCACCA
>CAIWDF010000215.1 GCA_903911435.1 uncultured Bacteroidota bacterium | reverse complement strand
TAGTGATGGCATACACTTTCATGAAGATGGCATACATTCTCATGAAGATGGCATACACTTTCATGAAGATGGCATACAGTTTCATGAAGATGGCATACATTCTCATGAAGATGGCATACACTTTCATGAAGATGGCATACGCTTTCATGAAGTTAGCATACACTTTCATGAAGATAGCATACACTTTCATGAAGATGGCATACAGTTTCATGAAGATGGCATACATTCTCATGAAGATAGCATACACTTTCATGAAGATAGCATACACTTTCATGAAGTTGGCATACATTCTCTCTAAACCCGCAATTTTACTCACATTTTCGTTTTACCGATTGAAATCAGCAACCGAAACACTGTTGTTTCTAACCGCAAAACAGGTGGTATGGTGAACTAAATAAAGAACCAGTGCATCAAATGCGGAACAAAGGTAAAATGGTTTTATTTAAATATTTGTCGTTCTAAAGTAGAAAATGAACGACAACAAATTTTTAATGTTATTTCACGAATAAATTCGTTCTCGGAAATAAGCCGCTAAGTTGAGACTACTGGGGGCAATCATCACACCTGCTTTATCATTCATTCTTGATATACTAGTGGTAACCGTGCTATTCGTCACACCCTTACAAATGGCTATTTCTTTTACCATTTTGCCTTGTATGAGCATTAACATTATTCGTTTTTCTTCTGTTGCAAAACCTAATGAATCGCAGAGTTTTTCGGTTTCGGACAATAGCCATTTTAATTCCATTTGCACCGCCACAGGGTTCGATTTGATAAACTCTAATTTGTAATCAGCCTCGTCATACAGTTTAAGAGTGGCTTCATCAGCCCAATACGAGCGATAGAAATCAAATTCATCTTGCACCGTATCGAACGATGGAATACAGACGATGCCAATTTGTTCACCTGTTTTTTTCATAAATCGAATAATTTTTTCTTGTGTCATTTTAAGTGATTCTATTTGTATTGATAAATTCACCTTAAATTTCCGAAAAAAAACATTTGAATTATTTTTTTTCATTGATTTTTTTTGAAAAACGAACTAAAACGGATGATGATAAAATGGTATATTTGTGCAAGATAAACGGATGACGATTGCACAGAGGGAAAGAGATAAATTAATTTGAGGAATAAAAATGATTTGGGGAGGACACCCGTAGGCGTTAGCGTTTTTTTCGTCCCTGTTGATGTTATAATAAAATAAGCAGAAAGAAGCCATTGCAGGTATTTTTACACCTGCAATTAATAACAAGAAAATAATGAGTTGCTTGTTGGTGCAAGCGAGAAGAAGGGTAAGACAAAACAAATTAAAAACAAATAAAACAAAATAAGAATGAAAAAAAGAATTACAATTAGTTTATTACTTACAATTTCCTGCTCAGCATTAGTTGCACAAAACTGGCAATGGGCAAAACAGGCAAGCCCTTCGTTGCGTAACAATGAAATCATAGGAACTTCCATTAATAATAATGGCGATGTATTTGCCTGCGGATATTATATCACTTCCCTCAATATAGGTACAACTACATACCTATCGGTTAATTTTCCGGGAGACTACCAGAACTTTATAGCCAAATACAATTCGGCTGGTGTAGCTCAATGGTTGCGCAATATCGAACCTCAAGGACCTGATGCCACAGCGGGTATGGAAGTAAGCTCCGATACTTTAGGCAATTGTTATGTAGCAAGCGGGTATGGATATATTTCAAGCGGCCCAGGTGGAAGTTTTGGTTATGCTTCTAGTTATGGAGGGTTTCATTATCTGCGAAAAATAAATTCTTCAGGCAGCGATGTATGGGTGCAAACCCCTACATTCGGAAGTAATTCGGGTTGTTCGTTCGAGTCGATGAAAACGGACGGTGCTGGCAATACCTATATTACAGGACCTTTTCAGGGCACCGTTACTTTTGGAAGTATAACCCTTACCAGTGTTACTAACGAAGATGTTTTTATTGTGAAGTACGACCCAAGTGGTTTTGTGGAATATGCCAAACAAGCTACTGCTTATGGTCCAGCCAAAGGTCATTCCATTGATGTGGATTATGCAGGCAATGTAGTGGTAGTTGGCGAATTTCAATCCGATATTACATTCGGCACTACTACGCTTACAAGCAATGGAGGAAGAGATTATTTCATGGTGAGATTAGACAATACCGGAAATGTAGTATGGGCTAAAAGTTATGGTTCTAATTATGATGATGAATTATGGGGTGTGGCCATTGATTATCCGAGAATTTATGTAACAGGTAATTTTGGTGCAAATTTCACTTTCGGTAGTTTATCATTAACCACTCATGGTTTGCAGGATATTATGGTAGCATGTACTGATATGAGCGGAAATGAACTATGGGCACTTTCTAATGGAGGAGGAAGCGATAGGGATTTAGGTTATGATATTACGACTGACCATAACGGAGGAGTGTATGCATCTGGAAATTATAATGGACCTGCTACCTTCGGAACCACCAATCTTACAGGCGCTGATGGTGCTTACGTTGCCAAATATGACATTAACGGAAATCAGCAATGGGTTAAGAAAGTGGTAGGTACTTCGATGAGTGCATCTGGCAAATCCATATCGGCTAATAGTAACGCAGAAATAGTAATGGCAGGTACATTTTGTTGTTTTGGCAGCACCCTCGATTTTAGTTCTAGTAGTTTTAGTTTGAATGCTAATGGAGGACCTGGAAATTATGGTTCAGGATTTTATCTTGCCAAACTGGGCAACTGTAACATGGCTGTGAGTGCGGGTTCTAATGTTTCCATTTCGTGCAGCGATACCACTTTACTAACCGCCACAGGAGGTACTTCCTATTCTTGGGCACCTTCCACAGGGCTTGTAACCAACAATACAGCTTCTGTTCAGGCACATCCCGTGGCTACTACTACTTATACCTGCACAATAGGCGAAGCAAGTGGTTGTACTTCCACCGCTATGGTAACAGTAACGGTTACAGGGGGGCCAACGATTTCGCTAACAGGAACTACTTCCGTTTGTCAAGGTGCATCCACCCAGCTCACAGCTGGAGGAGGTGCAACAAACTATGCTTGGTTACCCACAACAGGAGTGAGCAATCCAACAATTGCTAATCCTACCATTACTCCTACAAACCTTACTACTTATACCGTCACCGCTACCGATACTTACGGTTGTGCCTCATCGGCAGCGGTAACCATTACCGTAAATCCAACTTATTCGAGCAATATAAATGCTTCCATCTGTCAGGGTGCTACTTATACCTTCCCTGATAATACAACAGCTACAAGCGCTACCGTTCATACAAGTCATTTAAGCTCTGCCTACACTTGCGATAGTAGCATTGTTACTACACTAACCATAAACCCTGTGTATTCGAGCAATGTAAACGCTACCATTTGTCAGGGTGATACTTACACTTTCCCTGACAATACGACTACTACAAGCGCTACCGTGCATACAAGTCATTTCAGTACAATATTTAGTTGCGATAGCAGCATAGTTACAACAATTACAGTAAATCCAATCTTTTCCAGTAATGTAAGTGCTTCTATCTGTCAAGGCGATACGTATACCTTCCCTGATAATACTACAGCTACAAGCGCTACAGTATACACTAGTCATTTCAGTACCATGTATAGTTGCGATAGCAGCATTACAACAACACTTGCCATTAATAGTTTGCCAACTATTAATGTTGCTTCAGGTGCATCTGTATTTTGTGCAGATGCAGGAAACACAGCATTACTTGGTTTACCTTCAGGTGGAAGCTGGTCAGGAATAGGAGTTAGTGGAAATACATTTAGTCCAACAGTATCAGGTGCAGGAAATTTTACAGCAGTTTATACGTTTACCAATGGTAATGGATGTACAAATAAGGATTCTATAGCAATGACTGTAAATAGTCTTCCATTATTATCAGTGACAGCAGCCGATACACTCTTATGTGTCAATCATTCGGATGAAACTTTATTGGCATTACCTTCTGGTGGCAACTGGTCAGGAAATGGAATAATAGGAAGTTCTTTTTCGCCAACAACAGCAGGTGCAGGTACTCATATTATTACTTACAGTTTTACTGATGGCAATGGTTGCAGTAATTCAGTATCCCTAACCATGACAGTGGATTTATGTACTGATGTTAATGAAATTAATAATAACAATTCTATTTCTATCTATCCAAATCCAACAGACGGACAGTTTACCATTTCACTTTCAAAAGGCAATGCCAAAATTATAATTACCGACCTACTCGGAAAAGAAATAAAAACAATAAACTTAACAGGTAAACAACTTGTAATAGAAAAAGATGAAATGAAAGCAGGTATTTACTTTATACAAACAACAGACGAAAACAAGAATGTAACAAAAAAGAAAATAATAATACAGTAAGCCTTAAAACACTTGGCACGAAAGAAAAAAAACAAATTAGAAACAAATAAAACAAAATAAGAATGAAAAAAAAACTATCAACAATTATTGGAATGGGAATCGTAGTGGTTTCCTTAAATTTAAGTAATACTTACGCTCAAACGTATAATCTGGTTCAAACATTTGAAAGTGGAGGTTCGGGCACAGATGCTTGCTGGACAGGCTACAATGGCACATCCATCCCTTCAACAAACGATTTTTTTACAGGTACCTCTGTGGTTCAATCTGGAACGGTATCAGGTGGAATGTATAGTTGTTGTGGAGGAGCAGTATCCAATGTACCTACTTATTATATTTCATCTGCAATACTCAATGGAACACACACTACACAAGTATATCTGCGTCAAAGTAGTTTCTTTGCAGAGAATTTTGAAATAGGAACCGTGAGTGATAATATGGGAAGCAATTTCAGCCCTGCATTAACTGTTTCTACTTGGCCTTCAGTGCCTGCTTGGCAATTGGTAACAACCAACATTACCACCAATTCAGTCAATAATCGAATTGCATTCAGAGTGCCATCGGCAAGTTTAAAAACCTATTATTTGGATAGCATCGTAATCACCAACACGGGCAATCTTGCTGGAGGGTGTAATTATATTACTGTTGGTATTGACGATGCTAACAAAGAATTTAATTCACTTTCAATTTTCCCAAATCCTGCAAGTACAACATTGACCATAAAAAACACCATGTTGAAAATACAGGAAATTAAAATCATCAATCTTTTAGGTGCTTTGGTGTATCAGTCATCCATTAATAAAAATCAAACAACAATTGATATAGCAAACCTTGAAGCAGGTATTTACTTTGTGCAAATAACAGACGAAAATAAGAATGTAACAAATAAGAAAATAATAATAGAGTAAGCCCACCATGCACGGGCAAAGCCTAACATCATCAATCAAATTAAAGAAGATTAAAAAAACAAATCAGTGAGTTGGAGTATTTGTGAGGAATGTAAGGGTGAGGGTAAAAAAAGCCGAAGGCTCCGCAAGCAAGTAAGACTGCGCTATCGGCAGGCTTGCGATGAATTCGAAAAAAATAATGGCCAAGGCTTGGCTCCTGTTCGTCCTAAAGGTCACCTCTACTCCTGCCCTATCTGCAGCGGCACAGGCTTGGTTCCATCCGAAAGCATTCCATCAGCCGACATTGTAAACTACCCGCATGTGGCCATAATAGGCGGTGGTATTGGTGGCGTGGCGTTGGCTGTGGCCTGTTTGCATCGCAGTATTCCGTTTACCCTTTACGAGCGCGATAGTGGTTTTGAGGTTCGCTCTCAGGGCTACGGACTCACCTTGCAACAAGCAAGCAGAGCCATTGAAGGATTGGGTGTAATAGCCTTGAACGGTAAGTTGATTTCGACACGACATGTGGTGCATACCACCGAAGGAAAAGTGATAGGCGAATGGGGAATGCGAAAGTGGATGCAGAACGAAGCCAACACTAGTCCTAAGCGCACCAATATGCACATTGCGCGGCAGTCGTTGCGCATGGCTTTGCTTGAGCAATTGGGTGGACACGATGCTGTGCAGTGGGGACATCAGTTGATAGACATCAAGCAAGGCGAAACGGTGGAGATGACCTTTCGGGTAAACGGTGAGTTGAAAAGCACCAAAGCCGATTTGGTGGTGGGAGCAGATGGAATTCGCAGTGCGGTGCGCAAGTTGTTGATGGGTGATGAAATCAGCCCTTTGCGTTACTTGGGTTGTATGGTGATATTGGGCATTTGTCCGCTTGAGGCACTTGCTTGTATTGAAAGTTCGTTGCTCGACTCTGCCACCGTGTTTCAAACTGCCAATGGAAACGAGCGAATTTACGTGATGCCTTTTGCCTCCGACTCGGTAATGTGGCAACTGAGTTTCCCGATGGACGAAAACGAAGCAAAGGCATTAAGCGCAAAAGGAAGTAAAGCCCTTAAGGAAGAAGCCTGCCAAAGAACAAAGTGGCATCATCCCATTCCTCAAATTTTATTGGCCACTCAAGAAGCTCAAGTTTCAGGCTATCCAGTGTACGATAGAGAATTATTAAAATCGGAATGGATGAATAATTTCGGAAACGCAACATTGATAGGCGATGCAGCACACCCAATGAGTCCATTCAAAGGACAAGGAGCTAATCAAGCCTTGTTGGATGCCCTGTCGTTAGCACGATTCATCTCAAAAGGTTGTAGGCCTTTATCAGGTTGGAGAGAAGCCGGACTGAGAAAAAGTGTATTAACCGAGTTCGAACTGGAAATGGTGGAACGAAGTGCTTCGAAAGTGAAAGGTTCGGCAGAGGCTGCTGAGTTTCTACATTCCGAAACTGTATTGCATGAAGGCGATGAACCAAGAGGAAGAGTGTTGAAAAGAAAACTAGCAGCGCAAGGAAATCAGCCACAGTGAGCAATTGACTAGACAAACAAGATGGACAAAAAAATTAACCTTATGGCTTGCCAAGCATGGCATGGCTTTTGAGCAAGGTTGGCGAAGTATTTCACTATTCAGTATTCACTAAACACTATGAACATGAAAAAAATTGTATTTCTATTTTGTTGCACACTGATGATGACAGCATGTAACAGCAAGCAAACCAAGTTGACAGATACCACACACGACTTTGAAAATGACAAAACAACTTTGTATGTATCAACCATTCACCCAGCCGCGAAGGATACCATGCAAATGAAAGATATAAATAAGTTGCCTCCTGTAATAAATGATGAAATAAGAACAATTACCGCCCCTCACTTCGAGGTAAGTTTAAACGAAATGGCTGATGGAGCTGGTTATATGGCTCAAAAGACTGCAGAAGAAACGAGTGATAAGGCTAATACGAAAAAGGAATTAATCTGCGACTGGTGTGGTGCCACTCTTACATTCAAAACCACAGCAGGGTTTTTAGACTTTATGAAAGCAAGGGGATATAAATTGGCTAGCCAAACAGAAGGCACTCATACGATAGATTATAAATTTGATAAGATATAAAGACAGCATATACTTGAATGAGGGTGTAAAAATGATTCTGCAAATAACAATCCTACTCTGAAAATGAGTGGGATTTTTTTTGTGAAATTAGAATATCTGTATATTTGTGAGAGATTATTTTGCAATTAACTAAAACCAATATAAAAACAAAATGAACAATTTATTTAATGAAACCGATGTGTCGGGAATACATGCCCGACTTGACAAACTAAATTCAAATTCGAAAAACGAATGGGGGAAAATGAATGTGGAGCAAATGCTAGCCCACCTCAACACTGCACTGGAAACAGCGATGGGTTTAAATTCACCAAAAAGACTTTTCATTGGAAGAATTATAGCACCATTTGTAAAACCAGCTTACCTAAGCGAAAAACCTTTTGGCAAAAACTCACCAACAGACCAATTCTATATTGTTACTGATAGCCGTGAGTTTGAGAAAGAAAAAGCAAGAGCAAAGGAACTTATCAATCATTTTCATAAAGGTGGGGCTACTAAATGTACCACACGCCCTCATTCGTTCTTTGGTCATCTAACTCCCGAGCAATGGGCTATTGCTCAATGGAAACATTTTGACCACCACCTGAGGCAATTTAATGCATAAATAATTCAGAAATAAATCAACTATCTAAACTCTATAAAAATGAAAAAAAACAGAATCATATTTTGGACAACAACAACTATTATTGCACTATTCGAAGGTGTAATGCCAGCACTAACCTCGCAGACAGAATTAGCAAAAGAGGGAATCAAACATTTAGGTTATCCACCATATTTTGGAAATGCCTTGGTTATTTTTAAGGTGCTAGGAGTTTTAGCTTTGATTATTCCGAAAATACCGAAACGTATAAAAGAATGGGCTTATGCAGGTTTTGCATTCGATTTCTTATTTGCAACCATTAGTCATGGAGCGGTGGAC
>CAIWDF010000214.1 GCA_903911435.1 uncultured Bacteroidota bacterium | reverse complement strand
CCTTCCAATCTTTTTCTTTGCCCGAAAAGGTCAAAGAAAAAGGATTTCCAGTTCAATCGGGCGCAGTTAGTCAGCGCATCACTCTTCGTAACCTTCAAATTCATACAGAAAAATAAGCCTTAGTTTGGCGTAGCGTCCCGCTACGTCATATGTAACAAGTCCTCTGGACTTTTTCTTGATTTAAAGGCGGGAAGCCTTGTTAAACTGGAAGTAGCTGGAGGCTACGCAAAACTGGGCATAACTCATTTACAATTCTCTTTTATTAGGTCACGCTCTTCATTAGAAACCAATGGCTCAATCTTACCCCAGTCAGAACAAGCACCGACAGTATCCTTTAATTTTAATTTTGAATATCCTCTTCCATAAAAAGCATAAATACAACCTGATTCTAATTCAATAGCTTTAGTGTAATCATTTATTGCACCCTTATAATCTTCCATTTCTACTTTTATTGACCCTTTGAATAAATAATAATCCGATTGCGTTGAATCTATTTCAATGGCTTTATTTAAATCTTCCAAAGCTCCTTTGTAATCTTTATCTTTCAAGTATGCTTTTGCTCGCCCTCTGTGAGCATAAGCAAAATCGTTATCATTTTTAATTTTGATTGCTTTATCATAATCGGATATCGCTGCTGTGTAATTTCGCATATCCCATCTTGCATCTCCTCGGAAAGCGTATGGGTAAGAATAGTTCGCATTCAACCGAATAGCCTTATTTTCATCTTCAATTCCATTGTCAAAGTCTTTCATATTAATTTTGGATAATCCTCTACGTGCATAAGCAACTGAAAAAGTCGAATCAATTTTAATAGCTCTATCAAAATCTGTTATCGCGCCTGAATAATCTTTCAATTGATTTCTAATATATCCCCGATTGCAATAAGCTGTAGCATTATTCGAATCAGTTTTTATTACAAAAGTGAAATCACTAATTGCACCTTTTATATTTTTTTGTTCATATTTTGCGTTTCCCCTGTTTAGATAAGCTTCGGAATAATCAGATTTGACGAAAATTGCTTTGGAATAATCATCTATGGCACCTTTATAATCTTTTAAAAGATATTTATCATATCCTCGCGCATTAAATACTTTAGCAGTACCTTTGTTAATATTAATTGAATAAGTATAATCATCAATTGCCCCTTTCCAATCTTTTGAGAAATGTTTTGCATCCCCCCTCATTGTGTAAAATTTAGCTTTATCTGTGCAAGATTCCATTCCTAATATTGTTGTATAATCTGCTATCGCACTTTGATAATCCCTGGAATTATATTCCAAAAAGGATTTAAACATATAAGAATCAATATCAGATGTGTCAAGTTTAATGCAATGTGCATTATCAAGAATTGCTCCTATAGTGTCTTTTAAATCTAGTTTAATCTTAGCCCTCCAATAATAACCTCTTGCAAAGTCGGGTGCAAGTTTAATAACTTGGGTATAATATAAAATGGCTTGCTTGTTATCTTTTATTTCCTTTTTTTCAGCTCCCTTGGTTAGCCAAAATTTTGCATAAGTTGGATTGATATGCACAGCTCGTTTATAATCATCAATCGCGCCTTTATAATCACTCCTATTGAATTTTATATTCGCACTATATAAATAATACTCTTCATTTGTGGAGTCTAAACTAATTGCTTTTGTATAATCTGCAATTGCACCAGTTGTGTCTTTCATTTCAGTTTTAGCCCTTGCCCTCCAGTAATAACCGGTTGCGTAATCAGGTGCACGTTTTACAACGATTGAATAATCAGCTATTGCTCCTTTATAATCCTTTAATTCATATTTCGCATCACCGCAGCAAAGATATGCTCTATCATATTTAGGATTAATTTGAGTTGCTTTCTTACAATCAGCTATTGCGGCTTTATAATCTTCTAAATTGTATTCAGCAATACCCCGATTATAATAGGCTGTATCGTCATCAGGTTTTATTTCAATTGCTTTAGAATATTCAGCGATTGCAGATGTGAAATCTCTTTTACACAAATATTTATAACCAATTTTGTTATAATCTTTAGCAGTTTGCCCAAAAGCAAAACACGAAAAAAATATTGGAATCAAAATAAATTTCAGTTTCTTTTTCATTGTTATTTTTTCATCCCGCTAACGCGAGCGTATTTCGCTCGTGTTGTCTATTCTGTGGCGTCCCGCCACAACACATTGTTTTTTCAATTACAAATATACTCATATTATATAAGTATAAACTAAAATCTCCCCCAAACCCTCTCCGTCACCCCTCTCCTTTGGAGAGGGGCCGGGGGTGAGGTCTACGAAAAACCGTCACGTCACTCCCCCTCTCTTGTGGAGAGGGGTTAGGGGAGAGGTCACTTCGGAGAGGGGATTAAGGGGAGAGGCCCCAATTCCAACCATCTTGCCTTCAATTCCAACCATCTTGCGTCCATTTCCAACCTCTTTGCGTCCATTTCCAACCTCTTTGCGTTCATTTCCCACCTCTTTGCGTTCATTTCCTAACCTCTTGCGTTCATTTCCCACCTCTTTGCGTCCATTTCCGACCTCTTTGCGTCCATTGTGCACCTCTTTGCGTCCATTGTGCACCTCTTTGCGTTCATTGTGGAACATTTTGCGGGCATTGTGCACCTCTTTGCGGGCATTGTGGAACATTTTGCGTTCATTGTGCACCTCTTTGCAGGCATTGTGGACCTCTTTGCGGACATTGTGGACCATTTTGCGTTCATTTCCGACCATTTAGCTCCTCACTTTTTCTCAATTTATGCCATTTTGGCAAAAATCAACGCCAATTTGTCACTTTTTGCACTTTGGCACACCTAACGAGCTTAGCTATCAAAATATATCCCCCTTCGCCCTCTTTTGTAACGAGTGCGGTTGAGAATTGCGTTTGTAACTTTACGAATAAGTGCTTTGTGCAACTTTTTGCCTTGGTGTCTTTGTGGCAACGTTAAACTCCTAACTTTAAACTCGGAACTTTGAACTTTAAACTAATCCTTTCAACACCCCAACAATCCTCTCATTGGTTGTCTTATCTCCAATAGTAATTCTTAACGCTTTTTCCTGACCAAACACTTTCATATCGCAAATAAGAATACCGTTTTCCTGAAGGAGGTTGTAGATTTTTAGTTTTTCATCATCAGTACTAAACCAGATGTAAATAAAATTAGCTTGTGTGGCAATGCTCTTCAAACCTAGCTTTCGCAGCTCGGTGTGAAGGTAGTGGCCTTGTTCAGTATTGGCTTTAGCCGATTGGGCAACAAAAGTTTTGTCGTTAAGAGCAGCTATAGCCGAAGCGCACGAGAGGTAATTCAGAGAAAAAGGAATTTGAGTATTGTTTAGTACTTGTGCCCTGCTTAGTTCGGCAATGGCATATCCAATGCGCAATCCGGCTAATCCATGTATTTTCGAAAACGAATGTAGAATAATTAAATTGGGATAAGTTTGCTGCAGCAACAACGAATTCGGAAACGCTTTGTCGGTAACATATTCCGAATAAGCTTCGTCAATAACCACAGTAATGGTAGATGGAATATTTTTTAATAAACCTTCAAGTTCATCATGGGTAATGATGGTTCCTGTTGGGTTATTAGGGTTAGCAATAAATATCAGTTTTGTTTTATCAGTAACGAAAGGCAATAAATTATTCGGAACACAACGGAAATCGCTTAGTGGAGCAAACACACATTTGCGGTTATGAAATCCGGCAAGCTGAGCATAAGCAACAAAACTCTTTTCAAACGTAAGTACTTCTTCATTTTCCTTCACAAAGGTTCGAATCAACGCATCAATAATATTTACCGAACCTGCTCCTACTACTATGTTTTTGTCCGAAACATTATACTCCTTAGCCAATCTGTCTTTTAGCGAAGCGGCAAACACTTCGGGATAAACATGTGCTTGTTTGTAATTGTTAAGTATAGCTTCCAGAGCCAGGGGGGAGCAGCCATAGCAGTTTTCGTTGGCCGATAGTTTTACTGAAGGTTGTGTCATTCGAAAATACTTTTGCTGATATTATACAAAACTTCTTTGCGATACCATGCCGTAGCTCTGATGTCGGTAATAGGAGAGGCATATGATAAAACTTTATCCGCAAACTCTTCTTTTTCTTTTTGAGTAATGTTTTTAAATGTTTTACCAATTAAAAAGTCACAAGCCGATTCAGCAAGTCGCACAGTGGGAGCAGAAGCGCCAATTGCCACACCTGCTTTCAGGATCTTACCTTCAACGTTCACTTGAATATGATAAGCTAGTGAAACCACCGAACATTCCATCGAGCGTCTGGTACCTACTTTTATAAATCCGGAATAATTATTTTTTGTGTTTTTATGATTAGCCGGAATGGAAATTCCATAAAGCACTTCATTCGGCTTCAATGCCGTTTGTCTTACACCTGTAAAAAAGGTACTGATGTTTACCGTTCTTGTTTTTTGAGTGGTATTGAGCAATTCGCAGTCGGCACGTAATGCAACCAAAGCACAGGCAATATCTCCTGATGGCGATGCGGTGCACAAATTACCACCTACAGTAGCCACCTGTCTGATTTGGGTAGAAGCAAGGTTGTGGGCCGAATCATGAAGCACCGGAAATGTTTTTTTCAATTCTTCGTTCATCACAATTTGATGTGCTGTGAACATGGCTCCCATGCGAATGCCTTTTGCAGATTTTTTTATTCCTGTAAACGAATTGTCCTTAACCTGTGCCAGATTAATCACCGTAAGCCCCTCATCAGGTTTCTTACGGAGCTCCATCAGCAAGTCGGTACAGCCTGCTCCAAAGCGAAAATGTTTTTCCTTTTTTACAGCACCCAGCAATTCTTTTACCGATACAGGATTGATGATATTAAATTCCATGATTAAGTATTATAATAAACTTAAATAACGCTCCGCTCTGTCGGATAAGATAGTAACCACAATGCCTTCCGGATTGTTTTTCTCAATCCAGCGTTCAGCGGCAAGCACATTGGCACCTGAACTTATTCCAACAAAAATTCCTCTTTCTTTAATCAATTGTTTGGCTCTTGCTGTCGCTTCTGCTGTAGTGATAAGTATAATTCCATCCAACACCTTTAGGTCAACCAGAAATTTCCCACCATCTCCAATCCCTTGTATTCCGTGTGTTCCTTTTTCTCCTCCACTCATCACAGGCGATTCTGCCGGTTCGCAAGCCACCACTTTCATATCGGGATATGCTTTTATCAAAGTTCTACGGATACCCATCATCGTGCCTCCTGTGCCAGTACCAAGTACAATTGCAGAAATTTTTCCTTTGTCTTTCGTTTGATTTAATATTTCAACCCCGGTTGTTTTTTCGTGACACTCTATATTTAATGGATTCAAAAATTGGTTGGTGTTAAACCAACCGTTTTTTTCTGCAAGCTCATTTCTCAAGGCGATAGCTCCATCAAAATCTCCATCTCCAACATCAATAATTTCGGCACCAAACAAACGCATCATTTGTTTACGTTCCTCACTCATATTTTTTGGCATTACAATTTTTACATTGTAACCTCTCTCTGCTCCAATCATCGAAAACGCAATTCCTGTGTTACCACTCGTGGCTTCTACTATGGTTCCGCCTTTTTTAATCAACCCGTTTTTCTCAGCATTGTTAATTATATAAGTCGCGATTCGGTCTTTAATACTCCCGCTCGGGTTAAACGTTTCAAATTTTGCATACAGCTTATCGCTGATTTTAAGTAAAGGGGTATTTCCAACGGTATCAGTAGGTCTCATATATTTATTTATTTTTTGTTTGTATTGTTTCTGTATTTTTTGATGCGAGTGCTTTCATTACCTTTTCAGGAGTTATAGGTAAATCAATCACCTCAAGCCCAAGCGCATTGCACACTGCATTAGCAATGGCAGCAGCTGTAGGTATCAATGGTGCTTCGCCAACTCCCTTTGCTCCATAAGGGCCTTCTTTATCATTTGTTTCTATAGGGAAGAAATGGATGTTCGGAATATCAGCCGCAGTAAGCATTTTATAATTATGGAAATTCGGATTCAGAATTTTCCCTTCATGCATCAGTAACTCCTCTGTTAATGCATAACCCACCCCTTGTAATATTCCACCTTCTATCTGCCCTCCGAGCAATAATGGATTCAACACCTTTCCTACATCCTGCGCTACATAAATATCGGTTACTTTCACATTGCCGGTATAGGTATCCACTTCCACTTCTATGGCTTGTGCCGCGAAAGCGTACGACCCCGAAACATTTCCTTTGAAATCTTTATCCTGAAATTTGCTCGAAGGTTCGTAAAAGAAATTAGCAACAGCAAGTTCATTCGGTTCGGTAAAATGCATTTCGCGAACCACCTTATCTAACTTTACGAAATCCGAATCATTACGAATATACGAATCTGTATTCGCAATTTCTTTCGTCAATTTTGATGCTTTATTTTCTGTATTCGTAGATTCGTTTATATTCGTATTTCGTAAAGGATATATATTCCCATTTTCATACTCATACGCTGTATCGTCTGATTTAAGTAACTCTCCAGCCTTCTTGTTCAGTTTTTCTTTTAGTATTTTAATTGCACCCAGCAACGAATTTCCCGCAACGAAACTTGTACGCGAAGCGTGTACACCCACATCCCAAGGCTTTACATCGGTATCTGTATTTATTACTTTTATCTTTTTTAAATCAATTCCCAATTCTTCCGATGCCATCATAGCCAACACCGTTTCCGAACCCTGTCCTATTTCATTCGAACCGGTGATGATGGTGCAATACCCGTAAGGATCAATTTTAATAGTAGTTCCGCATCCATCCGAGCGATATATTTTCGCTCCGCCACCCACATGCAGCATCGAAGCCAGCCCGATTCCTTTTTTGAAACGGCTTCCATTATTCGTAGATTCGTTTTTATTCGTATTTCGTAAAGTACCATTATCCGAATTTCGAAAAGAATGATACTTGCTTTTTTTGATAACAGTATCGAGGCACTCTTTATGTCCGCAGGTATCGTAGTGCAATCCTTGTCCGGTTACTTCGCCTTTTTCATTTGCATTTTTCAAACGAATCTCTGCTTTATCCATTCCCAGTTTGTCAGCCAGCAAATCAATAACACGTTCCAAAGCAAATGTAGCTTGCGGGTTTCCATATCCTCTGAACGAACCTGCAAACACGTTATTGGTATAAACTGCAGTTGCATTAAATCTGCAGGCTTTCAATTTATATAACGAAGAAAACGACTGCATAATCACAAATGGAGTAGTGGCTCCCCACGAAGTATACGCACCGTTATCTTTTACAATATTTATTTCTCTGAATGTAAAATTCCCATCCTTATCCACTCCAGCCGTTAGTTCTATTTCCATCGGCTGACGAATAGGCGAAGCAATAAATTCTTCTTCTCTCGAATATAGTATTTGTACAGGCTTTCCTGTTTTTATGGAGAGCAAGGCACAAATCGGTTCAAACGGATGGATATCTAATTTACTCCCGAAACCACCGCCAATAATAGGTTGTATCACCCGTATATCCGATGGATTCATTTTCAACGCATGTGCCATATCCCTCTGATAAAGAAATGGCACCTGTGTAGAACTGTAAAGCAAAAGTTTTTTGTCCAGCATATTATACGAAGCCGTTACATTGCTTGTAGCCATGCAGGCGTGGGTCATACGCGGAAGTGTAAACTTTCTCGAAACTATATGAGCACTTTTCTTTTTTTCTTCCTCCAGGTTTCCGTGTTCGTAATGAAATGTTTCAGCAATATTCTTATTCGAAAACTTTCCACTGATGAATTTATTTATTTGCGGAGCTTGTTCTTTCAACGCTTCATGCACATCATAAATTCCTTTTCTTACTTTGTATTTTACCTTAATCAGTTTTAAAGCTTGTTTGGCTATCTCCTTTGTTTCGGCCGCCACAGCAGCTATTTCGTCACGTGTACAATTTGCTTCTCCCTTTTTCAATATCGGATGATCCCTCTTGTACCCAATGTTATTTACATCCACATCATCTGCCGTAATCACACAATATACTCCCTCAAGTTTTCTAGCAGCACTCGTATCTATCGATTCTATTATTGCCGAAGGATGCTCTGTTCTTAATATCGCACCGTACAGCATGCCCTGTAGTTTTATATCATGACCATAAATTGCTTTCCCGGTCACTCTCATGCCCGCATCCTGCTTTGGAACCGAAGTTCCTATCACTTTAAGTTTTGGTTTCATTTTCTCAAACTTCTTTTGCAAATAATTTTTCGGCAGCATCAATTATCTTCACATAACCCGTGCATCTGCACAAATTCCCTTCCAGATACTTTTTTATTTCCTCCCTGTCGGGCAGGTTTTTCAAACTCTCTCCCGGCACATGATGTCCGCTTTCGTATTGATGCAACATCGCTTTTATCGACATCGCCATTCCCGAAGTACAAAACCCGCATTGCACCGCACCGCTTTCCACCAGCACTTCCTGCACAGCGTGCAGCGAACCATCTTTGTTCGTAAGCCCTTCTATCGTTGTTATTCTTTTTCCATTTGCATTCACCGCCAAAAACAAACACGAATTCACCGGAGCATCATTCACCAGCACCGTGCAGGCCCCGCATTCCCCTTCGTGGCAACCCGGCTTCGTTCCTTTCAGTTCAAACCCGTCACGTATCAGGTCGAGCAACACCGTTGCCGGTTTCACCTTACACGTCACTTCCTTTTCATTCAGAAAAAAAGTAATCTCGTGCATCATTTCTTTTTTTGTTTTTTCCTTTTTCACTTTACATCCGTTTTTTTAACGTTTCACACCCTGCATCCTTTTACTCCGTATAATTCAGGCCCAGTTTAAATGCAGTTAATGTCTTTTCTTTAAAATATCCCGTCACATTTGCGTTTATCGCCTCCTCCAGTTGCCCTGCCGTTAGCGGAAATGTTTCCATCCTCGTAGCCCTTCCCAGCATAAATATATTGTACAGCACCGCATCTATTTCTTTCGGAAACCCGCCTATATACGTCACCTCACGGCATTCCTTTTTCAAATACCCTGCAAACTCATTCACATCCGGATAACTCGCCATCTGCGCATTCACCGAGTATGGCTGTATTCTGTTATTCCCAAATATCACACAACTGTTTTTATGCAGATAACTTATGCACCGCTGTGTTTCCAACGGTTCCAGCCCTATCAAAAAATCCACCCCCGCAGTCCCATAAAATCCTGTACAATGTTCTCCCAATCCTATCCCCGAAGTCACCACCCCTCCCCGTTGCGACAATCCATGAATCTCACTCACACTCACAGGTATCTTGGCTATCATCGCAGCTTCCACTATAATGTTACTCAAGTACACTATCCCTTGTCCGCCTACACCAGCTATCAGTATTTTATAGTTTTTTATCATACCTCTGTTCGTCATTTTCATTTCTTCCCCCCGCGGAGTGCAAGGGTTTATTTTGTCAACTTCCTCATCAATATTTAATCGAACAAAACTATTTATACCCAATTCCAAAAACTATGATATTAATCAGCCATTTAACATCTATCTCAAATCTCAATACTCAAATCTCACATCTAATTCCGTTTGCCTATTGCTTAATCTCAAATCTCATATCTCAATACTCAAATCTAGTTTTGTTCTATTGTTTTACCCCAACAACTATCAACCAAAAACTAATTTGGGCGAGCAAGTGCCCTCTTCGTTCAAACCTGTCCACCCGCTTTCCCTTCCAATCTTTTTCTTTGCCCGAAAAGGTCAAAGAAAAAGGATTTCCAGTACAATCGGGCGCAGTTAGTCAGCGCATTTCTTCTAATAACCTTTTAAGTATGCACGAACAAAAGTTCTCACCGCCATTTCACCTACCCCTTACCCCTAAAAAAACACTCTGAACCCATACTTCTCCACTCCAAACCCACATAAGCCCTGCCCCGAAACCATACTTCTCCACTCAGAAACCATACTTCCCCAGTCGGAAACCACACTTCCCCAACCAGAAACCACACTTCCCCAATCAGAAACCATACTTCCCCGGTCAGAAACCACATAAGCCCTACCCGGAAACCATATAGTACCCGGTCAGAATTCACATAAGCTGTGGTCGGAATTCACATAGTACCTGGTCGGAATTCATATAAGCTGTGGTCGGAATCGGTATAGAACTGCTCCAAATCGACATTTTTTGCCACTTT
>CAIWDF010000213.1 GCA_903911435.1 uncultured Bacteroidota bacterium | reverse complement strand
GACTGGAACAGGAGCAAATACCTATAGTTGGACAGGAGGAATATCAAATGGAGTTTCATTTATACCAATAGCAACTGCTCCTTATACTGTAACAGGAACAGATTTAAATGGTTGTAGCAATACCACACAAGTCACTGTAACAGTAAATGCATTGCCAAGTGTATCTATCACTGCAAGTCAAATAAGGGTATGTGCAGGTACGAGTGTAACACTGACGGGAACAGGAGCAAATACCTATAGTTGGACAGGAGGAATATCAAATGGAGTTTCATTTATACCAATAGCAACTGCTCCTTATACTGTAACAGGAACAGATTTAAATGGTTGTAGCAATACCGCACAAGTTACTGTAACAGTGAATAACATACCAACGTTAACAAATTCATCTCTGCTTCCAATTTGTGATGAAACAACGCTGTACCAATATACTATTTCAAATTTCAATGGTACACCAAGTGATTATACAATTACCATTACAGGACCGACCGCTGGCACGGTATATACTACGACTATTTCGTCTATTGACGTGTGGGGTAATTTTAGTGTACAATGGACATCAAATGCTGTATATGAAGGAGCAACAATAAGTGTATCAAATGTATGTGGAAATTTAGATTATACTTTAGAGCCTTGTTGCAATAATGGAGTTGGAAATATGAATTTTGACAATAAAACAGCTACATGGCTACATGCTAATGGTTATGCTCCAGGAGGAGCGGTATGGTTACTAAATGGAGGACCTTCGTCCTTTTCAATAAATGGAACATTAATAGTTGACCATGATTTACAAATTGATGGCAGTGATGTTGTATTGGGAAAAGATGCAAGTATTGAAATAAGCCCAGGGAAAACTTTAACAATTACTAAGTCGCATTTGCATGCAGGAGATTGTGGGCAAATGTGGTACAGAATACATTTAAGCGGAGTTACGCCTACCACTTATTTAACTATTTATCGTTCATTAATAGAAGATGGAAAAAATGCAGTGGTATCAGATAACGGGGGCCAATATATGATATCAGGCTCTGTGTTTAATAAAAATTACAAAAGCATAATTGTTGGGCAAACTGCCCTGAATATGAACGATTGCAAGCTTATTGACAATGTATTTACCTGTAGAGATTTTGCAAGCCCTCCTTCTGTTTTGAACCTTAGTAGTTCAGCTGATATATTAAATCAGTATAATTTTTTGAATTCGTATGATGCAAATACACGAGATTTCAGTTATCAGGGTTCCAAATATCCGCAGACTACATTGTTGTCGCCCTACACTGGGATGAGGAGCTATTCAGGAATAGAATTGAATGGGATATCGAACACAACACCAATTATTATTGGAATGCAGGGCGTGAATAAAGAACATTATGGGAACGTATTTGATTATTTAGATTTTGGTATTCGTCCGTTTTATAGTAATGTGGAAATAGTGAATAATGTGTTTACGAACATTTATAATTTGGTAGGATACCCTCTGGGAAACAATCCTATACCTATACAAACAGCGGGAATATATGCTGAGGGTATGCCAAAAATCATTACTAAGCCTGTTGCAATGAATCTATTGGTGGGAGGCATGAGCACTACATTAAAGAATTATTTTTTTAATTGTCAGAACGGAATTTATAGTCATGATTATAATAATGATATACTGTTTAATGATTTTAAAAACAATGTAACAACATCAGAGATGCCTATTATTCCGAACAGCAATAATATTGCGTTTACGAAACACTTTGGAATATTTTTGGAGGAAGGAAAGAACAGATTTAATACGGTAAATTCGAATTTGATGGAAGGTCAAAACTGGGGAATAAATACGATAGGCATGGCTATTACTTCTGCTTCTAATTCATCGTGTACCCTACATGCCAATATAGTAAATGTAAATGCCAGCTTTTATGACCCATCAAATATCAGTTATAAATCGCCCTTGGGAATAGGTGTTTTTCAACGTGTACCCATATCGAACCAAAGTTATACAGCCCCTGTGCAGGTTACTAATAATAGTATTCATGTATTTAGTCTGACACAGAATCATACAGCGGATGGGATAAGGGTTGCAAATTCAGGAAAATGGAAAGTGTTTCATAATCATATTTATTACAAAGATACTCATATGAACAATGTTTTCCCTTATACATCGCATGGAATATGGCTTGAAAGTAACCCTGGCGGGCAGGTGGAGGAAAATTATGTGGAGAATGGCGATTATACTACTGTTTTAATCAGCAATAATATTGCGTTTGGAATCGAAAATGATGCTGGTAACGCAACTATTTTTAATAACTGGTTAGTAAGACAAAGCAGTGGGATAACTGCATGGGGAAGTTGTTTGAACACCCAATTTGTTTGCAATAAATTAGACCAATGTTATGATGGCTTTATGTTTTGGCCTCCTATGACTGATATTCCTGATCAGCATTATCAAATGACTACAGGTAACACATGGAATGGAACAGCTCATGGATATATTAATGGACAGGTAATGAATCCTGCCACCTTTTGGCATGATAATGACCCGAATTTTAGTAACTATGTCATACCGGGCACTCAATTAAACTACACTTTACCACCTGACCAAACTAATCCTTGTGCATCGGCAGGTCAAATTTTCGGAAATAATTATAATGTAATAAAAAGAGAAAATATGCTTGGTAAAATAGTAAGGGGAGAAAACCTATACGATTCTACGCAAACAGAGAATATGTTATCCGATTCTATTTTCGCGTACCGTACCTTACAAGCAGACACTTCCTGGCTTAACCTTGGTACGGTGGATGATACCACTTACCAGCATTTTTATTACTTTTGTGCCAATGGGAATATAGGTCATTTTGAGCAAGTGAGTGATGCGCTTACCGGTAACGACAGCACATTGGATTTGAATGCTGTTTATCTGGCTAACGAAAACTTAGTTCCAATATCAACAGTGGATACTAACCGGCAGGATTACAACAGGACGTATATTGATAAACTGATTTATGAAAAGGATACCCTGAATCCACCAGGAGTAACTTATATATATGATAGTGCTGAAATTTACCGATTGAATAAAATAGCTCATCAAAACCCGATTATGGGCGGAGAGGCAGTGTATCAGGCACGGACGGCATTATGGATAGATGTACATGATGATAAAACCATTGACCCGATTAAACGGTTGAAACAGCATGGGGTTCATCAGGAAAAGCCATACACTTTTAAACTGTATCCAAATCCGAACAACGGCAATATGACGTTGGAGTATAAATTAGAAGAAAAGGAAACAGGAGTATTTGGCATTTATTCAATACAAGGTAAAGCTATTAAGAAATACACTTTAAATATTAGCAACACTTCTATAACCATTGACCAAAGCCAATTGGCAGCAGGGGCTTATTTCTGGGGTGTTAAGGTAAATGAGAAATTGGTAAAAATGGATAAGTTGATAATTATTAAATAGAAGCCCCTCCTAACCTCCCCGAAGGGGAGGGATGGCGGGCGTAAAAAATGTTCAATTTAAAATTTTATTGTAAACAATGTGCTTCAAAAGCCTCCCCTTCGGGGAGGTTGGTGGGGCTATTAATACTAGGTATGTTCTTCCTCCCCCTTTTGGGTGGCGAGGGGGCTTCTGCCCAAAACCTTGTGCCTAATCCTAGTTTTGAGGATACTTTATCTTGTCCAAAACGACCAGATGGAACTTTTCCTGCAAACCCTTTCACTTGCCAAAATTGGTACAATCCATGCCAATATAGTAGCCCTGATTATTTTAATGCTTGTGCTCCTCATACAATTACATCCAACAGAAATGTACCCAACAATTATCCTATTTTAGGTTGGCAATATGCACATACCGGGGTCGCATATATTGGTATAGAATCGTATGATTCAGGAAATACTCCATTTATGGAGTTTGTCCAAACACAACTTCTTGATACTTTAGTTTCACAACATAAATATTGTGTGGAATTTTATATTAACCTTATAAATCATCCACAAGCCGCTTCAAATAATATGGGAATTTATTTTTCAGAATTGCCTATTCAGTATCAATACCCATGGGATTACTTTGGATTGGGGCCTCAAATAAATGATACTAATATCGTAACAGATACTGTCAATTGGGTTAGAATTACTGGAGAGTTTTTTGCAACAGGTGGAGAACAGTATATTTCAATTGGCAATTTTTATCCTGATACCTCCACCGATACACTACATTTTCAAAATCATCCTCCCTATGGTGCCTATTACTACATAGACGATGTAAGTGTATGGGATTGTACTGGAAGTGGTATTGGAATAAGTGAAATCGTAGATCAAAATGGGATAGGTGTTTATCCGAATCCGAATGAAGGGATTTTTGAAGTGAAGAGTACAAAGTATAAAATGAAAAGAGTGGAAGTATATAATGTGATGGGGGAGATAATTAGGATTTACGAATTAGGAATTAGGAATGAAAGTACTATAAAGATAGATATAAGCAATGAATCTAGTGGGATTTATTTTGTGGCGGTAGAAACGGAAAAAGGAATACTGAGGAAGAAGTTTGTGAAGGAATAGCTAACTTTACGAAATACGACCACGCACAAACTGGCTCATAAGTTCACTGGACTTATGCCCTGAATTTACGAATAAGGAAAGCCTCTCACATTGCTGTGAGAGGCTTTTTTATTTAAAATATTTATAAGTGAAAACACTAAAAATATAGGGATAAAAAAATATTCTTTGAAAAAAGTGGACGGAAAAAGAGAGGGGATGGTATTATAGAAAAAAGGGGCATAAAAAGTGTAACGAAAACGGAAAACGGTGTTATGAAGAAAAGAGGGAGGAGAGATGACAAAGGAAGAAAAAAGAAAAGCGGAGAACGAACGAGATTCGAAGTTGATAGAAAACTATTTGGCAGGTGATGTGAGTGCTTTCGGGAAGCTAACAGAACTGCATAGGGAAACGCTTACGAGGTATAATTTTTCGGTGTTGCATAATATGGAGGATGCGAAGGATGCTACACAAGAGGAGTTTGTGATAGTGATGAAGGTGATGAATGAAGGGAAATATGAGGAGAGAAAAAGGTTTGGAGGGTGGATGAAAAGGATGGCGAAGTATTATTTGACACATGTGCAACGGAAAAAAGCATTGAAAACAGTGGAGGTGGAAATGATGGGTGATGTGAAGGATGAACGGATGGAGGATGAAAGGAGAAGTGAGGAGGAAATAAAAAAACTGAAAAAAGCAATGAAAGGGTTGCCAGAACGCGATGTGCAACTGATATGGTTGAGGTATTGGAAGAAACTAGCATGGAAAGAAATAGGCATGCTGTTGAAAATAACTGAAAATGGTGCTTCGGGAAGGCATAAGAAGGTGTTGAATAAGTTGAGGGGGAGGGTTGAATGGAGTGTGTAGGGAAAATAAAAAAAACAAGAAGTGGACGGATATTTTGAGCTGATGGTATATGGTAAATAGAAGTGAGCTGATAGGAAATCCCGAAGGGTCGGGACAGGAAGAAAAGGTAATGAGTGAATAAGAAAAAGTAGTATTAACAATTTAATAAGTCGCGAAAGGCGCAAGTAAAATGGCAGAGCAGAAAGGTATAATAAGGATTAAAGGGAAGATTGGTGATTTAAGCTTTTACCAAGGAAATGGAAAAGATTTTGTGAAGACACCAGGAGGAGCAACGAAGAGTCAGATAATGAGTAATCCGAAGTTTGTGAGGTTGCGAGAGAACATGACTGAGTTTGGAGGTAGTGCACATGTAGGCAGGGCGTTTAGACATGGGTTGGCGGATGTGTTGGATGTGATGAGCGGAAGGTCGCTGTCGGGAAGGGTAACGGGGATGTTTAAGGCGGTTTGTAGCCACGGAAGTGGGACAAGGGGGGAAAGGAAGTTTGAGATAGTGGCTAACAAGAGTATCATGATTGGTTTTAACTTTAACAATAACAAACGCCTGAGTAGTATTTTCTCGCCCATGTATACATACACGGTGAATGTAGGAAGGAATGAAACGGAATTGTTTGTGCCGGACTTTAACGTGAGTGATTATGTGCATGCACCGGAAGGGGCTACTCATTTTAGGTTGGTGAACAGTGCGAGCATACTGAGTGATTATAAGTATGACCCGACCTTAAAAACGTATAATGCGACTGACCCAACGATAGATGGGTTGAATATGGTGAAATACAGCGGCTATATAGAGGTAACTGGCATGGTGGGAATGGATACGACTGTGACAGCTACTATAGCTGGAGCACCTGTGATGACTGCTTCGGCAGGGTTGATAGGTTGTATTGGGATAGAGTTTTTTCAGTTTGTAAATGGAGATTATTATTTGCTAAATGCAGAGAATAGTTTGAGATTGGAAAATGTTTTTTAGGTAGCGGAAAGGCTTTAATAGAGAGGCAATAGCGAATAGTGAATAGCGAAAGGGAGTAAGTGTGTATTAAGTATTATGTATTAAGAAGCTTCTTGTGGAAATGCAAGGGGCTTTTTTTATCACCTCTCCCCTGCCCCTCTCCACAAGAGAGGGGGAGATGCGTGGCGGTTGGGGGAACTTTACGAAATATGAATAGCTAACTTTACGAAATACGCATTAGTCCCGAAGCTTCTGGATAGAATTTCTTCTTTGTGCCTTTCTGTCTTTCTTGTCCCGACCCTTCGGGAGCGGTAAATTCCAAATCCTTATTGCCATACAACCTTTTCAAAGGTATTTGCATCTTAGGTTATAAACAACGTGTTGTGTATTAACTAATGCAATTGATTTTTATATCTCATTTTTTTAGTTGATATTTGTAAAGTAATTAGTTAACAAAAATCATTTTGAAAAAAAGTTTACTATTCTTTTTCATCGTTTTTGCTGCTTCTCTCACCTCGTCAAAGGCCGCCAATAGGTATTGGGTAGGAGGAACTGGGGTATGGAACAATTCGGAGCATTGGTCGGTAAACAGTGGAGGTGCAGGTGGTGCATCCATTCCTAGTTCGAATGACGATGTGTTTTTTAATCAACAATCTTTTTCGGCTGATAAACAAACCGTGATGGTTACCACGGATGCTGTTTGTAAATCCATCGACTGGAGTTCGATTGACGATAGAGCCATCTTTTCGGCAGCAGCCAATAAAAAATTAACAGTATATGGTTCGTACCGTTTGTCAACTTTGTTGTACAATGGATTTAAAGGACAAACTATTTTTGCTTCCTCTCTCAACACCAATGTTATTAATACTTTCGGGCAACTTATTATTGGTAACTGGGTATTTGACGGTGCAGGTTCGTGGATGTTAAATGATGATGTAACTACCATCAAACAAAGTTCGATTGTTCTACTAAAAGGGGATTTGAACACGAATGATAAAAATGTAAAGGTTGGAAACTTTAATGGAAACTCTAATCAACAAAGAAGTTTAAACCTTACCTCTTCCGAAATTTATATTATCGATACATGGGATTTTAGTAGTTCTACCAACTTAAACTTTACACCAGCTTCCTCTCGTCTTATTTTCGAACAAGGAATTGGACTCGATCATTTTCGAAGAGGAAATTTAAATTACGGAAACTTTGCACCACTCACTACCTTCTGTACCCCTTCGGGCACTGCTTGTTCGGCCAATTTGGTAATTACCTTAACAGGAGCCAACATTGCTTGTAATGGGTCGTGCAACGGAACTGCTTCGGTAGTGTCGGTTACCGGAGGTTCGGGAAGTTATACTTATGTTTGGAGTCCTGGAAATCCTGCAGGGCAAGGCACTACGGCCGTTACGGGTTTATGTGCTGGAACATATACTGTAAAAGTTACAGATAATGTTTCGCATCTATTCTGTTTTTGTTCCATTCAAATAGCGGAACCCGCTGTATTGTTTGATTATGAATTGAGCACTACACCTCCAACTTGTAATGGACTTTGCAATGCTACTTCTTCGGTAGATGCTACAGGAGGAACCTTTCCTTATACCTATACATGGACTCCTGGAGCTATTAACAGTGATATTGCCAACAATATTTGTGCAGGTACTTATACCGTTGGAGTAACTGATTCGAGAGGTTGTTCGGCCACTACCACCATTGTAGTTACCGAACCAGCTCCACTAGTAGCTAATGGAACAGCAACCAATCTAACCTGTCATGGAATATGCAATGGAGCTTCAACCGTAACACCTTCGGGTGGTACAGCAGCATATAGTTTTAATTGGACACCAGGAAACCCAACAGGCGATGGCACACCATCGGTTACCAATCTTTGTGCAGGTACGTATACGTGTACCATCACCGATTCACACAATTGTACCACCACCTTCGATACCGTCATCACGCAACCTACAGCCGTTACAGGTTCTATTACCTCACAGACAAATGTTCTGTGTCGAGGTGCAAGTACAGGAAGTGTTACCGTAGCAGGAGCAAATGGCACTCCGGGTTATACCTATTCAATCAATGGAGTTACTTTTCAACCATCCGGTACATTCGGTAGTTTAGCAGCAGGTACGTATACCATCACGGTGAAAGATGCCAATGGATGTACGGCTATCGTTTCGGTGACCATTACTCAACCAGCAACTGCTGTGGCAGGAATTATCAGTGCACAAACCAATGTACTTTGCAAAGGTGGAAGCACTGGAAGTGTAACCGTGACAGGAACGAATGGCACACCAGGTTATACGTATTCTATTGATGGAATTACATTTGTTGCAAGTGGAACTTTTGGAGGATTAGCAGCAGGAACGTATACCATCACAGTGAAAGATGCGAATGGATGTACCACAACCGTTGATGTTACCATAACCGAACCAGCTACTGTGGTTTCGGGTAATATTAGTGCACAAACCAATGTGCTTTGTTTCGGAGGCAGCTCAGGAACAGTGACCATTGCAGGCAATGGAGGCACACCGGGTTATACTTATTCGTTGAACGGAGTAACGTTTCAAGCCAGCGGAACATTTAATGGATTAGCTTTAGGAAGTTATACCATCACGGTGAAAGATGCAAATGGTTGCACTGCCACAGTTCCGGTTACCATTACCCAACCGCCAGTACTAACGGGTTCTGTCGTATCACAAGTGAATGTACTTTGTCATAATGGAAATACAGGAAGTGTAACTGTTGCGGGCAGTGGAGGAACGCCTGGTTATACATATTCTATCAATGGAGTTACGTTTCAAGGAAGTAGCACCTTTAGTGGATTAATAGCAGGCACCTATACCATAACGATAAAAGATTCGAATGGTTGTACGGTAACTGTAAGTGCTACCATCACTCAACCATCGGCAGTTACGGGAAGTATTACCTCACAAACCAATGTGCTTTGTAGGGGAGCCAATACAGGAAGTGTTACGGTGCTTGGAGCAAATGGTACACCTGGTTATACCTATTCCATCAATGGAATCACCTTCCAAGTAAGTGGTACCTTCAGTAGTTTGCTTGCAGGTGTTTACACAGTAACAGTGAAAGATGCCAATGGATGTACCACAACCGTATCGGTTACCATCACTCAACCAGCAACAGCTGTAGCAGGAATCATTAGTTCACAAACCAATGTGCTTTGTAAAGGCGGAAGCACAGGAAGTGTAACCGTAACAGGAACAAATGGTACACCTGGATATACTTATTCTAGTGATGGAATTATATTTGTTGCAAGTGGAACTTTTGGAGGGTTGGCAGCAGGAACGTATACCATCACGGTGAAAGATGCCAATGGATGTACAACAACCGTTAGTGTTATCATAACAGAACCAGTTACAGTAGTATCTGGAAACATCAGCTCCCAAACCAATGTGCTTTGTTTTGGTGCTAGCACAGGCTGTGTAACGGTAGCAGGTAGTGGTGGTACACCGGGATATACCTACTCACAAAACGGAATTGTTTTTCAAGCCAGTGGAACATTTTGTGGATTAGCTGCAGGAAGTTACACCATCACTGTGAAAGATGCGAATGGTTGTACAACTACCGTTGCAGTTACCATCACACAACCAAGTGCATTTACTGGAAGCATTACATCACAAACCAATGTGCTTTGTAATGGAGGTAATACCGGAAGTGTAACTGTTGCCGGTAGTGGAGGTACACCAGGATATACTTATTCAATTAATGGAATTACGTTTCAAGCAAGTAGTACTTTTAATGGTCTAGCTGCAGGTAGTTATACGATTACTATTAAAGATGCAAATAATTGTATTGTTACCGTTCCTGTAACAATAAGTCAACCCATATCAGTAACAGTAAGCATTACCTCCCAAACCAATGTGCTTTGCAGGGGAGCGAATACGGGCAGTGTTACAGTGGCAGGGGCAAATGGAACTCCTGGGTATACGTATTCGATAGATGGAATCACCTTTCAAGTAAGTGGTACCTTTAGTAATTTGATTGCAGGAGTATATACCATAACTGTAAAAGATGCCAATGGATGTACTTCAACGGTTTCAGTTACCATTACACAACCTGCTACTGCGGTAGCGGGTATCATTAATTCGCAAACCAATGTGCTTTGTAAAGGCGGAAGTACAGGAAGCGTAACCGTAACAGGAACGAATGGTACTCCAGGATATACATATTCTATTGATGGAATTACGTTTGTTGCAAGTGGAACTTTTGGAGGATTGGCAGCAGGCACCTATACCATCACGGTGAAAGATGCGAACGGATGTACAACAACCCTTGGTGTTACCATAACAGAACCAGCTACAGTGGTATCGGGAAGCATCAGTTCACAAACCAATGTGCTTTGTTTTGGTGCAAGCACAGGTTGTGTAACCGTTGCTGGTAGTGGCGGTACATCAGGATATACTTACTCACAAAACGGAATTGTTTTTCAAGCAAGTGGAACCTTTTGTGGATTAGCTGCAGGAAGCTATACCATCACCGTGAAAGATGCAAATGGCTGTACAACTACCGTTGCGGTTACTATCGCACAACCTAGTGCCTTCACTGGAAGCATTACTTCACAAACCAATGTGCTCTGTAATGGAGGCAATACTGGAAGTGTAACCGTTGCTGGTAGTGGCGGTACACCCGGATATACGTATTCAATAAATGGTATCACCTTTCAAGTAAGTAACATTTTTGGTGGTTTATCAGCAGGTGTGTATACAGTAACTATTAAGGATGTTAACGGTTGTACGATAACTGTTCCTGTTACCATCACTCAACCTATTGCCCTCACAGGAAGTATTACGTCACAAACCAATGTGCTTTGTAACGGAGGTAGTACAGGTAGTGTGACGGTTTCTGGTAGTAATGGAACGCCAAGTTACACTTACTCTATCGATGGAATAAATTTCTTAGTTAGTGGTACGTTTAATGGGTTGACAGCGGGTGCTTATACCATCAATATCCATGATGCGAATGGTTGTGCAGCTAATGTGTCGGTAACCATTACCCAACCAAATGTATTAAATGTATCCATTTCTCCAACACTGTTGATGTGTCATGGAGATTGTAATTCAACAGCAGCAGCAACTGTAACAGGTGGTACACCTGCATATACATTCGTTTGGTCACCAGGTGTTCTAGCGGGGAATGGTACATCGGTTATCTCTTCATTATGTGTTGGCACTTATAATTTAAATATTACTGATGCACATGGTTGTCTTGCTTCAAGTAGTGTTACCATTACAGAACCTCCAATTCTTACCCTTTCAACCACTTCTACTGATGTCACTTGTTTTGGATTGTGCAATGGTACTGCAAGTGCAACAGCAGGTGGTGGAACACCGGGGTATTCATACTTATGGTTACCAGGAGGACAAACAACTTCCTCCATAACCAATCTTTGTTCAGGTACCTATACAGTTACTGTTACTGACGCACATAATTGTACCGTTACCAACACCATTACCATTGCTCAACCTCCACAACTATTAGGAAATCCTAGTATCGTAAATAATGTGTCTTGTCATGGCGCTTGTGATGGTTCGGCTACTTCTGCACCTATTGGAGGTGTTGCCCCGTATTCTTTTAACTGGACACCAGGTAGTCCAGTGGGTGATGGAACCAATACAATCACTAATCTATGTGCAGGAACTTATAACTTAATTGTTACCGATTTTAATTCGTGTATATCTACTCAACCTGTAACTATTACTCAACCATCAGTACTTATTTCGCCTATTACCAATAAAACGAATAGTTGTAATATTTGTAATGGAACTGCAACCGTAGTTCCAGCAGGAGGAACTGGTCCTTATACCATATTGTGGATGCCAACTGGTCAGTCTGCTGCAACAGCAACAGGATTATGTCCAAATATTACGTACACGGTAACTGTTACCGATAGTCATAATTGCAGTGCAACGGATACGGTAACTATTTTTCAGAATATTAATATCATTGTAACAACTACCAATACGACACTGAGTTGTTTTGGTTCATGCAATGGTACAGCAACAGCAAATGCATCAGGAGGGAATCCTCCATATTCATATTTATGGACAGGACCAACAGGACCATTTTTTACTCAATCGGTGAATGGTTTGTGTGCAGGAACGTATACTGTAAAAGTGACAGATGCGGTAGGTTGTTTTAATACCGCAACCGTAACTTTTGTTAATCCTCCTCAACTTAGTGTAAACACTTCGGTTACAAATGCTAGTTGTAATGGAGTTTGTGATGGAACAGCAACTGCAATGCCAACGGGAGGAACGGGAGTCTACTCGTATCAGTGGCTCACTGCGCTTTCGGAAGTAACACCAACCATTTCCAACTTGTGTTCAGGAACTTATCTAGTGACTGTAACAGATGCGAATGGTTGTACCAATACGGGTCAAGCTACCATCACACAGCCAACAACAGTAAATGATAATGCAACGATAATTGTTGCTAGTTGTATTCTGAACAATGGTAGTATTACGGTTACTCCATCAGGTGGGGCAGGAGGTTACTCGTATTCATGGGGGCCAGGAAATCCAACAGGACAAGGAACGTCAACGATAACAAACTTGGCTCTTGGTGCCTATACACTAACCATAACAGATGCGGCAAGTTGTACTTATAATTTTAATTATTCGTTAGCTAGTCCAGCAGGACCTACACTGACAACTTCTACCACACCTATAAGTTGTAATGGTTTATGTGATGGAGGTGCATCAGTAGTTGCTACGGGTGGTGCAGGTGGCTATACCTATAACTGGACACCTGGTAACCCAATTGGAAATGGTACTTCAGCTATTTCTTCCCTTTGCCCAAATACGTATATCGTTCAAGTTACGGATGCAGTTGGATGTGTTTCATTGAGCAATGTAACTCTTACAAATCCTATATTAATGTTGGCTCATCCAACAATCGTGAACACTAATTGCAATAATTCGTGCAATGGAAGTATCTCTTTAGCTCCTACTGGAGGCACAGGAACTTATTCGTATGCTTGGTTACCTGGAGGTCAATCCACTTCATCCATCAACAATCTCTGCGCGGGTACTTATTCAGTAACTATTACAGATGCTAATAATTGTAGTATTAATAGAGTTTATACCATTACATCCCCACCACTCTTAGTTGTCACGCTAAGTTCAACAAACGATTTGTGTCATGGAGTTTGTAATGGAACTGCCACGGCTACTGTTGCTGGAGGAACACCAGCTTATACCTATTCTTGGTCAAATGGGCCATCCATTACACCTAATCTTGTCAATCTCTGTCCAAATCAATACATCGTTACGGTTACAGATGCACATTCTTGTATCGCCAAAGATACGGTAGTGATTACAGAACCAGCTTTATTAACCACAACAACTTCGCATCTTAATATATCGTGTAACAACTTGTGTAATGGAACAGCCATTGTTTCGGCAAATGGAGGTACACAACCTTATAGTTATGTTTGGAATCCAGGAAATATTCTTACTCCAACTGCGAGTGGTTTGTGTGCAGGTACTTACACGGCAACAGTTGTAGACGCAAATGGATGTTCTTCTTCACCTGCACCAGTTGTCATTACTCAACCAATCGCGATAAGCCCAACTGCAACATTTACTTTGCCTACTTGTAATGGTTTGTGCAATGGAACTGCAATAGCTAGCCCAACAGGAGGTACACCACCATATAATTATACATGGATGCCTGGAAATATTCACTCGCAAACAATAAATAATTTATGTGCAGGAAGCTATACGGTTACAGTTACTGATTTACTTAATTGTACTGCAACACAAATCATAAACATCGTAGATCCACCAATATTAAACGCGAATGTTAGTTCAACTCCTCCAACTTGTACAGGATTGTGTAATGGAAGTGCAACGGCTACTCCATTAGGCGGAACACCTGGTTATACCTATTCGTGGACACCAGTTATCTCCGCTAGTCAAACCTTAAGTAACCTTTGTCCTGGAGTTTATTCTGTAACGGTTACAGATATTAATAATTGTACATCTACTCAGAACATCACTGTTAATCCTGCAGCTGCTATTGATGTTGTGATTGGTAGCACACCTGCTAGTTGTGGTTCATGCAATGGGACCATTAACCTGACTCCTACCACTGGTACAGCGCCTTATACTTATAATTGGAGCCCTGCTGTTACAGGACAAGGTACACCAAATGGTACGAGTATTTGTGCAGGAATATATAATGTGACGGTAACGGATTTTCATGGTTGCGATTCTACTTTTGTTATTCCAATGAATAACTCTTCTGGTCCGAGTGGTGAAACGGTAGTAACAACTGATGCTTCATGTAATTCTGTTTGTAATGGATCGGGCACAGTGAACCCAATTGGAGGTTTAGCACCGTATAGTTTTGTTTGGAACAATCCTCCAACCAATACTGCGAATGCAACAGCAATCAACTTGTGTGCAGGAAGCTATTTGGTACAAGTTACAGATGCTAATAATTGCGTACACTTTAGCCCTGTAACCATCAATCAACCTACACCTATTGTTGCAAATGAAACGATAACAAATACAACATGTGGTGGTTTATGCAATGGCTCTATCAGTGTTGCTCCTACAGGAGGAACAATTGGATATTCTTACAGTTGGGCGCCAGGAAATCCAATAGGACAAGGTACTCCAACGATTACATCTTTATGTCAAGGTTCATATACATTGACTATTACAGATGCGAACAATTGTACACAGATAGATACATTTGTAATTGGACAATCAGCACCAATTGTCGCGACCATTAATCAGAATACAATTTCCTGTTCGAATGCTTGTACAGGTATGGCTTATATTACCGTTACTTCTGGAACCCCACCTTATCTAACTCAATGGAACGACCCATTAGGACAAACAAACGATACAGCATCTGCTCTTTGTGCGGGTGATTATTCAGTAACTATTACAGATGCCTTAGGATGTAATACCACTTTAAATACTACCATTTCCGCCACACCACCAGTAGTTGCTAATGCTGCGGTGACAGATGCCACATGCGGGGTTTGTAATGGGCAGATAGCAGCTACACCAACTGGAGGAACTGGGATGTATAATTATATTTGGAGTAATGGACAGAACACTTCGTCTATAAGCAATCTTTGTGTAGGATTGTATTCGGTTAGCATCACCGATGCCATTGGATGCAATGCAGTGATTTCAGTACCTGTAAGCAATGTTTCAGGACCAACAAGTGCTCTGATTAATTCATCCAATGTTACTTGTTTTGGTTTATGTGATGGTGCGGTTACAGGAATTTCACCTATTGGAGGAGTTGCACCATATACTTACAATTGGATTCAAGGAGGTCAAACCACATCAACATTGTCGAATCTTTGCGCAGGAACTTATTTTGTACAAATTACAGATGCGAATGGTTGTTCGTTGATTGATTCGGTGGTCATAACACAACCTGCTTCAATGTTGGCAAATCCATCATTCTCTGCCCCAAGTTGTGGCGCATGCGATGGAAGTGTTTCAATAAATCCAACAGGATGTGCAGGAATTGTAAGTGTACTTTGGAATACAGGATCATCATCTTTGTCATTGACCAATTTATGTGCAGGTGTATATAGTGTTAATCTTACTTGTTCAAACGGTTGCACACAAAATGTTGTCATTCCTTTGAATAGCCAATCTGGTCCATTATTGACTGTGAACACTACTCCAGCGAGTTGCAATGGAACTTGTGATGGGACAGCTACTGTTGTGGCATCAAATGGAGTGCCACCATATTCATATGTTTGGAATAATGTACCGCCAACGGGAGGACCTATTGCCACAAACTTGTGTGTAGGTAATTATGTGGTACAAGTAACGGGCAACAATGGATGTGTTACTATTGCAAATGCAACAATTAGCCAACCTTCTGCCATTGGATTAAGTTTAGCCAATATTCAAAATCCAACATGTAGTGGAAGTGGAAATGGAACAATCACTGCTGTGCCTTCTGGAGGAACTTTGCCATATACTTTCTCTTGGGCTCCGATGGGAGGAAACGGAATAACTGCAGTTGGTTTATCTGTAGGATCGTTTACGGTAACAGTAACCGATGCACATGGATGTAGTGTGAATCAAACGACCAACATCATGACTCCTCCACAATTAACAATCGCGAGTGTAGTTACCAACCCAAGTTGTAATACTCTCTCTGATGGAGCTATCGACATCACAGTGAGTGGAGGTAGTCCAGGATACACTTATCAGTGGAGTGGTGGGTCAACAGCAACAACAGAGGATATTAGCTTATTGCCTCCAGGAACATTCACGATAACTGTTACTGATACGCATTTGTGTACCTTCTCAGATACGATCAACGTGAATCCAGCGCAAACAGTTATTGCTAATGCAGGAAATGATACAACTTTCTGTAATCTAGGTGCAATAACACTAAGTGCTTTAAATAGCTTAAATGGGGTTAATTTTCAGTGGTTTCAAATCCCTGGGAATACAAGTGTTGGAAATACTTCAACCGTTTCTGTAACTCCACCAACAGGCACAACAAGTTATTACGTAATAGTTGATAATGGCACAGGTTGTAGTGACAAAGATACCGTTGTGGTGACATCCACTCCTTTACCAACATCTCATGCAGGTAATGATGTTTTCATATGTCAACCTACTGCTGTACTTTTGGATGGAGGTACAAGTATTAATGCCTCAAGTTACGAATGGTTTCAAATTCCTAGCAATACAAGTATAAGTTCAAATGATACTGTTACCGTTTTTCCAAATGTTGGAACCACAAGTTATTATCTAGTCATTGCAAATAGCAGTGGATGTGCTTCCAATGACACTGTTAATATTATTGTAAATCCAATTCTGACAGCCCATGCAGGCAATGATACGACTATTTGTGTTGGCTCAACATTTTCCTTAGATGCTTCAACGAGTTTGAATGTTACAGGATATAATTGGTATCAATTACCAAGCAATACACTTGTTGGTAATGCAGCCACGGTTTCGGTTACTCCGGGTTTCGGCATCACATCATATTATGTTGTGGTAGATAATGGAACAATTTGTACGAATGCAGATACGGTGAATGTGACAGCAATTACCTTACCTGTAGCCCATGCAGGTAATGATTCAATTCTATGTGTTCCTGGTAGCGTTACATTGAATGCAACAACAAGTATAAATGCTGTGAGCTATGAATGGTTCCAAATACCAACAAACACAAGCCTAGGAACAACGGCTACAATCACCATCAATCCACCGGTAGGGGTGAATACACAATACTATGTTGTGGTAAGTAATGGAGTTTGTACGAGTAATGATACAGTGAATTATATTGTTTACCCAGGCATTACAGCCCATGCAGGCAACGATACGACAATTTGTGTAGGTGCAACATATACCCTAAATGCTACAACTAGTTTGAATGGCACGGGATATAATTGGTATCAACTACCAAGCAATACACTAGTTGGTAATGCAGCCACGGTTTCTGTTACACCGATTTTAGGCATCACCTCATATTATGTTGTGGTAGATAATGGAACAATTTGCACGAATACAGATACGGTGAATGTGACAGCAATTGCATTACCTGTAGCTCATGCAGGTAATGATTCAATTCTATGTGTTCCAGGAAGTGTAACACTGAATGCAACTACAAGTGTAAATGCTGTGAGCTATGAATGGTTCCAAATACCAACTAACACAAGCCTTGGAACAACGGCTACAATCACCATCAATCCAGCGGTAGGAGTGAATACACAATACTATGTTGTGGTAAGTAATGGAGTTTGTGCAAATAATGATACAGTGAATTATATTGTTTACCCAGGCATTACAGCCCATGCAGGCAACGATACGACAATTTGTATAGGTGCGACATATACCCTAAATGCTACAACAAGTTTGAATGGCACGGGATATAATTGGTATCAATTACCAAGCAATACACTAGTTGGTAGCGCAGCCGCGGTTTCTGTTACACCGATTTTAGGTATCACCTCATATTATGTTGTAGTGGATAATGGAACAATTTGTTCGAATACAGATACGGTGAATGTAACCGTAATTGCCTTACCTATAGCTCATGCAGGTAATGATACGACCATCTGCCAAACTCCGAATGTAATATTGAATGCTAGTTCGAGTTTGAATGCTGTTTCGTATCAATGGTATCAGGTACCTGCTAATTCAATCGGTACAGGAGTTTCTGTTACAGTGAATCCACCAATTGGTGCTACCACCACATATTATGTTGTGGTTGATAATGGACTTGGTTGTATTGATCAAGACACCATCAATGTCACTCTCGACCCTATCATTTCAGCCAATGCTGGAGCAGACACAACCTTCTGCCAACCTGGTTCGGTGATTTTAAATGGTAATGCAAGTACTGGCAACATAGCTACTTATCAATGGTTCCAATTACCTAATTCGAGTATTGCAAATACAGCGACAACGAGTGTGACCCCAACTAGTGGAATCAATGGCTATTATTTAGAAGTTAGTAATGCTACAGGTTGTTCTACTCGCGATACGGTGATGGTAACTGCCAATCCATTACCTGTGGTGAATGCAGGCCAAGACGTGGTCATCATACAAGGTGCAAGTACAGTACTTGGTGGTTCACCAACAGGACCTTCGGGTGCTATATATTATTGGAGTCCTTATGTAGGTCTTAACGATTCGGCTCTTGCGAACCCAACCGCTACACCAGAACTAACCACTGTTTACACGGTAATGGTGACCTCTGCAGAAGGCTGTATTGCATCGGATGCTGTTTTGGTGACTGTGTCACCAACGATAGTGTTTGGTAGTGGATTTTCGCCAAACAATGATGGTGCGAATGATTTATGGCAAATCGATTACATCGAACGGTATCCGAACTGTACGGTTGAAGTTTACAATCGTTGGGGAGAATTATTGTTTCAGTCAGTTGGATATCACGATAAATGGGACGGTACTTTTAAAGGTAAACCATTGCCTGTAGGTACGTATTATTACATTATCAATTTAAACGACCCGCTGTTCCCTGATGCATTAACAGGGCCATTGACTATTTTGAGGTAACAAAATAAAAAGGAAGTAACGAAAATAAAAATGAAAAAATATTTATCCATCATCTGTATACTAGTTGTTTCGCGAATGGTGGCGCAACAATTACCGCAATACAGCAATTATATGGTAAATGATTTTGCCCTAAATCCTGCTGTATGTGGTAGTAACCCATATTTCGAAGGTAAATCGAACAACAGGTATCAATGGGTTGGTATTACTGATGCTCCAAGAACCTACTTGTTGAGCGTAAATGGGCCTACTAAAAATCAAAAGATGGGATTGGGAGGAATGTTATTTACCGACATTGTTGGCCCAACTCATCGCACTGGATTCTATTTGACATATGCATATCATTTGAAAGTGGCCGAAAAGGTAAAAGTTTCTCTTGGTCTATCTGCTGGATTATTACAGTTTATGGTTGATGCTTCAAAAATACAATTGCATGATCAAAGCGATTTAGTAATCAGTAATGGAGTTCAGTCGGTATTGATGCCCGATTTTGGTGCAGGTATTTATGCCTATTCTACCGATAAGAAATGGTATGCAGGTGCCTCGGTTCCTCAAATATTACAAGAGCAAATAAAATTTTTTAATGCCGAAACTTCCTCTCTAAGCAAGTTGGCTACCCATGTTTACTTCACAGGAGGCTATAAATTTACCATCAATGATGACATTAAGGTGGAGCCATCAACTTGTATTAAATTTGTAAGTCCTGCACCTGTTCAAGTGGATTTGGGTTTACGAGCAATATACCGCGACATGGTTTGGCTTGGAGCTGCTTATCGAACTCATGATGCAGTGTCGGCAATGGTGGGCTACACTTTGATGCAAAATCTCACTTTCGCTTATTCCTATGATTTTACCACCACCAATATCCGAAAATACAGCTCCGGAACGCATGAAATCATGATTGCGATTAAGTTCAACAAAGCGTTGAAACAATAGTTCCCTAATTCATTTTTCCTTAATTAATTCGAAGTTGAATTGCTTTCGAGATTCGGAAACAAGAAGTTAATTCTTGATTTTAATTCTCAGGTTTTTAGTTTCACTCGATAACTAATTTTAATGATAAAGATGGTTTGGATTAATGGGTTTTCAGCATTTTAACAAGAGTTGAAAGGAAAAGGTAAAATCACTCAATGATTTGTTAAAATGATTGCATCTCAAGTTAAAATGATGAGAGGAAAAGTTAAAATCATTCAGGGATTTTATAAAATGGTGTCATCTTAAGTTAAAATCCTTAGAGGAAAAGAAGAAATGATGGAAGTATTTGTTAAAATGATTGGTCCACTTTAACAAATCCTCAAAGGAAAAGATGAAATCACTGGTTGATTTTAATAAATCCTTAAAGGAAAAGAATAAATCCTCTGAGGATTTTAACAAATCCTTATAGGAAAAGAAGAAATGATGTCATCTCTTGTAAAAATGACGATTTCTTATCATTATTTGGTTAAAATATATATTATCAATAAATTATATTTTTTAGAAAATCAAAAATCAGCGAATATTTCACCTAAAGGCAGGAAAATCTTGCTTTCGAAATGCTAAAGTTTGATGTGTTCTCAACCATGATGCGGTCATTCTTTTAGTAACCCAAGAAAATGAAAATCGAGATTAAGTTGGAGTTAAAACAAAAAAAGCGCCTCACAAATTGTGAAGCGCCTTTCGTACTCAACTAAACAAACTGTTACTTTAATGGAACATAACCTACTTGTTCCACTGTTTTTTGGCCTTCGGCAGATAATACATAATCAATAAAAGGTTTAACTGTTTTTTCTACTGTATTTAAGTAGTAATAATACAAAGGACGAATAACAGGATACGTTTTGTCTTTTGCTGTTGCCATTGAAGGAGCAACAAAAGTTTTTCCAGCATCGTAAGAAACCTTCAAAGCTTTCACTGATTTTTCCATGTAAGCAAGACCAATGTATCCGATTGCACCTTTTGTTTGACTAACTGATTGAACAATCGCTCCTGTTGCAGGCATACTCAATACTGATGAAGCATAGTTCTTTTTGTTCATTACATGTTCTTTAAAAAACTCATAGGTACCTGAACTTGATTCACGAGAATAAACTACTATTTGTAAATCATCACCACCAACATCTTTCCAGTTTTTTACTTTTCCAGTGAATATACCTTCAAGTTGTTCGCGTGTAAGTTGGCTCACTTTGTTATCATTGTTTACAATCACTGAAAGTGCATCATAAGCAACGGTAACTTCTTTATAAGCTCTTCCGGCATCTTGCAATTTCATTTTTTCATCCATTTTTATTTTACGAGATGACATAGCGATATCAGTAGTGTTATCAACTAAAGCAGCAAGACCAACTCCGCTACCTCCACCCGTTACAGTAATTTTGTTCATTTTATTAGCCTTCATGTACATTTCGGCTTCCTTTTGCGATAATGGCAAAACAGTGTCACTACCTTTGATTTTTTGTGCAAAGTTCAACGAAGTGTATAAACTTAATGCGATTAAAATTGATGTTCTTTTCATTTTTTCTTTTTTATATTTTATTTATTTACAAAAGTAGTTCCGAACTATCTCTTGTAAGTTAACTTAAGATTGTGTTTATGTTAAGTGAGTTATTAAAATTTGTATTGAGCTCTTATTGTTAATACATTATCCTTCAAATCTCTATTGTACCAAAACCCGCTATTGATAAGATTCGTACTCTTTTCATTAGAAACCATATCATAGTAAACCGTAAATTTGAGATTATTATCCACCTTCAGAATATATCCCACTCCAATAGTAGTATATTTTAAATCGTTTGTACCTGTTGCCTTATAAGAGTTACCTTTGGTGGCCAAAACTGTTTTGCCAATATTATCACCATTCACTTCTGTATTGGCATCATACCAATCATACTTTAAAACTATTGCATGTTTTGATTGAAATATGTTTTGAACCAAATAAAAATAAGCACCATCAAACTTTCTGATATAAGTGTTTTTGCTGTTTTTTGAATCTACTGGTAAAGCACTAGGGCTGGAGCTTGTTCCGGATGTTCCGGGCTGTTGGCCTGTAATATATTCTGCTCTCAATGTAGTAATACCAAAAGGGAAATCGAAAGAAACCTGCGCATCTGCTCCCATATATTGTCTTCTTGCGATTGCTCCATTGTTTGAATAGCTTTTATTTAGAATAAAGGAATTTGTTCCATTCGAATCAGCCTTCATAGTATAAACACTGTCAGAGCCTTGACGCACACCTCCATCATAAAAAGAAACCCCTAATGCATACTTTATCTTCTCTGATTTATTGGTACTTGTCCAGTGAATATTTCCAATAAAATCTTTGTAATAATCAAAATCATTCGCAGCGTTTCCTGTTCCATTAAAAACACCAGCTTCTATTTTCAAAGGATGAAGTGCAGAGGTGTTTGGCATTTGGAAAGTAAGCATAGCACCACAATCACGCTCTCCAGGTAGAAGCACTTGTATCATTCTTGCTCTTTCAGGAGACTCCAATGAACCAGACGAGTAGCTATTTTCAAATCCAAAAGGACGATTAAAAATACCAGCAGTCAATGAAAACATTTTTAAACGTTGTTCGCTCCATTTACCGTATGCATCCTTAATAGTTATTCCATCTTGAGATACGTTGATGTTTGCAACAACTTGTACTTTTCCATTATCGTACATTGTTTTAAATTCAGCTCTACGAACTTTAAAACGCTTATCTACTGTTGCGGGGAAGTCACCTCCAGCAAATGATTTCGCTCCCATAGAATCAGCCACCTGAAACTGTGATTGGATGTAACCAGAGAATTTTATTTTTTTTAGGAACGAAATATCGTCCGCCATCTTATTAACCGCTCTTGCTAACGTATCAATAGGGGTTTCTTCAGGAGCTTGTGCTTTTACCGTTAAGGTACTAAGACATAAACTTAACATAGTAAATGTAAACGTTAATAAATAATAGTTTTTTAATTTCATTTTTGTAGTGTTTAAGTTAATTAATTTATTTGGCACAAAAGTCTAATAAGGATATAGATAAATTGTTATGGCCATATTAAGTTAATGTAAATATTTAAGGTTGATAAGATGAGGTGCTAATCGCCAAATCTGAAATTTCATTGTCTAGCCCACTCTTATAGAAAACTTTTAAGAAGGATGTGGATTGTTATCACTATTGATGGTAATTCATATCAGGCGCATTCCAATTGATTGCAGAAATCTAATTTCTTTCTTTTTTATAAGTTGATTCCTATTGTTCACCAACCAATTCAACTCACAACAATATTATTTTATATCTTCGGGCACAGAGTAAATCATATCAACCCTTTTTATATACAAATTGAAAACATATAAAGCATTCATTCGTCTCGTCTCTAAACCATCATTTTTGTTGATTGTTTATTTGGTAATTTCAATCGGAGCAGGACTACAAACAGCTTTTGCAGATATGCTTTCACCCTATCGTGAAGGATCTTACGATTTTATTAGAAATAGCTCTATGAACAATTACGCTATTTATCAAGGTTCTTTTTTCCATCTTTTGCAGCATAAATTCTTGTATGGTTATCATTGGAGCGAACATTACGATCTTTATCTCTACAGTCCATCGTTTCCGTTTGTTATCATGCCTTTCGCTCTCCTGCAAAAGTATATTGGAGTGGTTGTTTGGTGTGTGTTTAATGCACTAGTACTTTTCTATGCTGTTCGTTGGTTGAAAATAGATGAAAAGAAAAAGGTCATTATACATTGGTTTATCTTGGTTGAGTTGATAACAGCAATTCAAAATGTTCAGGTCAATCCATTGGTGGCGGCATTATTTGTTTTGACGTTTATTGCATTTGAACGAAAACAAGTTGGATTAGCAGCATTGTTGATTGCTTCTAGTATGTTTATCAAGATATTTGGAATTGTTGGTGCTGCATTTTTTATTCTTTATCCCAAACGATTAAAATTTATTGGCTATCTGTTTTTATGGAGTTCGCTTATTTTCTTATCCCCTTTAATTTTTATTTCTTGGGACGAACTGATTAAGCAATATCTTGGTTGGTATACTACAATCATTACGCTTCATTCTGAAAATATCGGTGATTTATCAGCCATGCAACTACTTGCCTCTTTATTTCAATTCACACTTAGCGATTTAGGACGATATACTATTCAAGCAACTGCGGTCATTCTGTTTTGTTTGAAATACATTCGATACCATTCATTTACTCATCCTCAATTCAAGCTCTTGTTTTTAGCATCCATCCTTGTTTGGACAACCATATTTAACAATGCAGTAGAATCGCCAAGTTTCATTATTGCGATAACAGGAGTTGCAATATGGTATATTGCAGATGAAAAAAGCAAAATGAACCTTGGTTTGCTTATCTTTGCACTTGTGATTACGAGTTTATCCCATTCTGATTTGTTCCCGCGTTATATTCGGGATAATTTTATTGATCCTTATGCGCTCAAGTGTTTACCATGTTTTATTATTTGGTTGAAGATAGAGTTCGAATTATTATTTAGAAAACGATCATTAGCTCAACCTCTCCATGCCTGAAAACAAGAGCATCATTATTGATTTGGATATTGTGCAGCCTTGTTACAACCCTTTGCCAGATTGGGAGCAATCGGTATGGTTGCATTATAGCGATGTCAAAGCGTTGTTGCCGAGAATCAATATAAATTTAATCATTGTTAATGATGGTTCGAAAAAGAACATTTCGAACGAATCCATTCGGTTTCTTGAACAGCGAATAACTCATTTTCAGTTTATAAGTTATGAACCCAACAAAGGGAAAGGAAACGCATTAAGGACAGGCATCGGTGCAAGTAAAGGAAGGATTCAGATTTATACTGACATCGATTTCCCATACGAACTTATACACATTAAGGAAATATATGAAATGTTGGTTGATGGAGCAGATGTGGTGTCAGGAATTCGAAAACAAAATTATTATCAAACGCTATCCCCCATGCGCTGGATAGCTTCGAAGATGTCACAAATTTTAAATCGGCTGTTTTTACGTTTACCATTCAATGATACCCAATCAGGAATAAAAGGAATCAACAGAAAAGGAAAAATGGTATTCATGCGCACTACCATTGAAAGGTATTTGGCCGATACGGAGTTTTTAGCATTGGCAGCCAAAACCCGCAAGTTAAAACTTGTGCCACATGAAGTTTCATTAAGGGAAGGGATAATTTTATCCAAAATGAGTTTCAAAACATTTATGAAAGAATTAGGTAATTTTATTAGGGTTTATTCAATTGTATTTAAAAGAAAGGTGTAAATGTCGCTGAAAGTACTATTAACATTTGATTTGGAAGAATTCGATGTCCCTGAGGAATATGGAACCAAATTAGAATTTGACAAACAAATTGAAGTTACCACCTTAGGTCTCACAAGGCTTATTGATTTGCTTGATAGGCATCAAGTGGCTTGTACATTTTTCACAACGGCTACGTTTGCTCAACAAAAACCAGAACTTATTAAAACTATTGCCGAAAAACATGAAATAGCATCACATGGTTTTTATCACTCTTCTTTTCATACAGCTGATTTAAAAACATCGAGAGAAGTTTTGGAAAAAATAATTGATAAACCGATAACCGGTTTTCGAATGGCACGCTTGGCTCCTGTAGATGATTTGGAAGTAGAGAAAGCTGGATATAAATACAATTCTTCTATGAACCCAACCTATGTTCCTGGCAGGTATAATAACTTGGATAAACCTCGAACAGCTTTCTATTCAGGTTCGGTGTTAAATGTTCCCACCTCAGTTACACCTTCGTTGCGAGTGCCTTTGTTTTGGTTAAGCTTTAAGAATTTTCCTTTATGGTATTTCAAATCAATCATGATGAAAACATTGAAACGAGACAAAGTTGTTTCGCTTTATTTTCATCCATGGGAGTTTACTGATGTAAGCAATTTTGGCCTGCCAAAATACATCAGTAAGTATAGTGGAGAAAAAATGCTGCAACGGTTAGAAGAGACCATAATGGATTTAAAACCCAATTCGAAGTTTATTACGATGAATGAATATGTAACAAAATTTAAAAATAAATAAGAACTTCATAAAATGAAAAAACCTTCTTTTGATGATATTTACATGGACTTGGCGGATAATTTGGCCAAACGTTCGCACTGTGTTAAAGCCAAAGTTGGTGCAGTACTTACCAAAGATACAAGAATCATTTCTGTAGGATATAACGGACCTCCTGCTGGAACACATAACTGCGATCAGGAATTTCCTGAAGAAGGTTGTCCTAGAGACAGTAAAGGTAGTTGTTCGCTTGCATTACATGCTGAACAGAACGCCATCCTTTATGCTTCTAAAAACAATGTTTCTATTGATGGATGTACACTCTATGTTACACTTTCGCCATGTATCGCTTGTGCAAGAGTTATCTTTACAATTGGGATAAAAAAGGTATTCTATATGAATTCGTATGCTGATTTTAAGAAATTACCTTCTGATGAAGGCGTAGACTTTTTAAGAAAATTTGGAGTAGAAGTTGTTCAGTATAAAAAGTAAATTATCCAATTAACGAACCAACAAGGTTTATTCCAAATCGAATAAACTTCCTTTTTGTGCACGTGGAATTTTACCAAGATGTTTGTAAGCAAGCTCTGTAGCTTCCCTACCACGAGGTGTGCGCACTAGATATCCCTCTTGAATTAAAAAAGGTTCGTAAACCTCTTCGATAGTTCCAGCTTCTTCGCCAACAGCTGTTGAAATAGTAGTTAATCCGACAGGTCCTCCTTTGAATTTTTCAATCAAGGCGGATAAAATTCGAATATCCATTTCATCTAGCCCATTCTTATCAACATTGAGTGCCGAAAGCCCTATATGAGCAATTTCAATATCAATTGAGCCATTGCCTTTAATCTGTGCGAAATCTCTAATGCGCCTTAGTAGAGCATTCGCAATACGAGGTGTACCACGACTTCTTCGAGCAATTTCAATGGCGGCATCTTCGGCAATTGGAACATTAAGTATACCTGCCGCACGTACGATTATTTTCTTCAACAGAGCCGAATCGTAATAATTTAATCGAGAATTGATTCCAAATCGAGCACGCAGAGGAGAAGTTAATAAACCAGACCGCGTGGTTGCTCCAACCAATGTAAATGGATTTAGCTTGATTTGAACACTGCGGGCATTAGGTCCGCTGTCAATCATAATATCAATTTTGTAATCCTCCATGGCAGAATATAAATATTCCTCCACTATCGGGCTGAGGCGGTGGATTTCGTCAATAAATAAGACATCAAATTCTTCTAAGTTTGTTAGCAACCCAGCAAGATCGCCTGGTTTATCGAGTACTGGACCAGAAGTGATTTTAATATTTACACCTAGTTCAGATGCAATGATATTCGCAAGTGTTGTTTTCCCAAGCCCTGGAGGTCCATGCAATAAAACATGGTCTAATGCTTCACTACGTTGTTTTGCAGCTTGCACAAATATTTTTAAATTTTCTACAACTTCGAATTGTCCAGTAAAGTCTGAAAATTCGGCTGGACGCAATACCTTTTCGAACTCCTTTTCCGCGGGGTCAAGGTTTTCGCCATCTGGGTTTATATTAGGGTTCACGTTATTGTAATTTTAAAAGTATGTTATTCCCATCTTCATAATAGGAATTCACTGGGTTTATTTTAAAGTTATACTAGTGTTGCCAACTACCACGTCATCACAGATGATGTCAATTAAATACTTCCCTGCGATAAAAGGATTTGGATTCGAACAAAACACATTCACAGAAGTATCTTCGTTATTATAAGAGATATCTTGCTTTGCTGCATAAAAACCTTTCCCTCCATTGAATTTAACCATATTATCTTCATCCGGTGATTTACATAATTCTTTACCATCAGGAGTAGTGATTCGTACGAATACCGTTCGAGTGCCTTTTTTAGCAATTTTGTTTTCTCCCAAAATAAAGGAAACTTTTATTTTTTCAACCCGTGAAGCTTTTGTGGTTTCCACTTCCTTATTGCCTCCTGACTTGAATTTAACCCCTAATGCAGTAGGGTTTTCTGCTTTTAACACGGAACCTAAACTTATTGTGTTTTGTAACGCTTCTTTATCTTTTGAAAGTTTATTTGATTTATCTTTTTCAGTATGAAGGTCGGCACTCACTTTTTCTTTTTCGGCAATTATTGTTTTGTTAGCTGTATTCAGCGAATCAATTTGAACCACGAAATGTTGCATGATTTTACGAAGTGTTTCGCTTTCTTTTTTTAATTTCGAAATGATGTATGAATCGTTTTTGTGTTTCTCGGCTTGTTCCAGAAGTTCAGCTATTTGGGTACGTTTGGCATCTAAGTCGGCTTGCAATGACTTGTCATTTGTTTGCAGGGTAGCATATTGTTGTTGTAAATCCAATAAGTCGGCTTTTACATTGTCGCGCTCGATAATTACATTTTGTTTTTCAACAACTACTGTATTTGCTCGGCCACGTTCTTGCAACCATAACCAGAAAAATATTCCATTCCCGATTAATAGCAAAGCAAGCAGCATAATAAATAACTTATTGTTTGATTTTTTTTCTTCCGGTTGGTTTTCCATATCGCTAAGTTTGTTAATTTTAATGTCGCAAAAGTAATATATTTTTAGCCTTATAGAACATACACTTTGATAAAAGACTTTTTAGCCCTTATTTTTCCGCATGTTTGTGTTGCTTGTGGTAAGCCATTGTACAAAACCGAAAATTGTATTTGTATGCTTTGCGTATATCATTTGCCTAAAACAAATTTTCATCTAGACAAAGAAAACCCAATAGCGAAGATTTTTTGGGGAAGAGTCGAAATTGTTGCGGCTGCATCCTATTATAGCTTTACGAAAGGTGGAAAAGTGCAGCACCTTATTCATCAATTGAAATATGAAGGACAAAAAGAAATAGGTGTCACACTAGGAAAATTGTATGGAATTGAATTAAAGGAGTCTGCCAATTTTAAAAAGGTGGATTTAATAATACCTGTGCCTTTACATAAAAACAAACTGCGAAAGAGGGGTTACAACCAGAGCGAATCGATAGCCGAAGGATTATCAAAAGGCATGGGCATTCCTACTAACTTCAAATCATTGTATAGAGCAGTAGCTTCCGAATCGCAAACCCGTAAGTCGAGATTCAATAGATGGAAAAATGTTGAATCGGTATTTCAAGTAAATGATGAACACCCTTTAATTGGCAAACATATATTATTGGTGGATGACGTAATTACAACAGGATCTACTTTGGAAGCTTGTGCACAAACGCTAATCAAGATTCCAGGTGTTTCGGTGAGTGTTGTCACTTTAGCTCATGCAACAGTGTAGTAATATTAGTCAAACCTTCAATAAATAAACCTATTTTTGCAGCACACAAAAAAAGATGTCAGAATCAATAATTGTTTCAGGAGCCACAAAAGCAGAGAAGTACCAAAGTTTGCTTCCTCAGCTAAAAGCCTTGATAGCAAATGAAGACGACCGAATTGCTAATTTAGCGAATTTGGTTGCGGCATTAAAACATGGATTTAATTTTTTTTGGATTGGAATTTATTTCGTGAAAGAAACAAAAGAAAATCGGAGAGAACTTGTACTCGGGCCATTTCAAGGTCCTGTTGCTTGCACTCGAATAGCATATGGTAAAGGTGTTTGTGGCAAAAGTTGGGAAACGAAACAAACCATCATTGTTGATGATGTTGATGCTTTTCCCGGTCATATCGCCTGCAGTAGTCAATCAAAATCGGAAATAGTGATACCTGCTTTTAATAAATTAGGTGAAGTAGAATTGGTGTTGGATGTGGATAGCGAATACCTCGCTAATTTTGACGAAGTGGATAAAAAATATTTAGAAGAAGTAATCACAATCATTGAAAACCTTTAAACTTATCGTGTCCAAGCATTGCAATTCGAGCTACCGAGCTAATAGGTTCTTTGTTTTCGGCATCGCTGCATTCATTACTTTGTTTTATTCTTGCGCACAAGTAGTCACGCCAGGGGGAGGGAAAAAAGATATTATACCTCCAAGAGTTACCAAGTATCAGCCGGATAGTGCTCAATTGAATTTTAATTCAAAAACCATTCAAATTAATTTTGATGAATTTGTTCAACTGAAGGATTTAAATAATCAACTGATCATATCGCCACCGCTTAAAACCACACCCGATATTTCGATTAAAAACAAAACATTAACACTAGTGTTTGATAAGAAGGATACGCTAAAACCCAATACTACTTATGGTATCAGTTTTGGTAATTCGGTGCAAGATATTACCGAGAACAATCCGATTGATAATTTCAAATATTTATTTTCTACTGGCAGTTATATCGATTCTTGTTCTTTAAAAGGTAAGGTCGAATTGGGGTTTAATCATTCGGTGGAGAAGGGTGTAATGGTGATGTTGTATAGTCGTTTTGATGACAGCATTGTGTATAAGCAGCTGCCAGATTACTTTGCAAAAACCAAAGACGATGGTTCGTTTCAGATAAGCAATGTAAAAAATGGAAAATATAAACTCGTTGTTTTAAAAGATGCCAATTCGAATTACAAGTACGATGGCGAATCGGAAAGCATTGGATTTATTGACGAAGCTATTGATATTACCAAAAACGAAAATGTCTTGGTTGAACTTTTTCAAGAAATTCCAAAGAAATTGTTTTTGAAAAAAAATACGTATGATTCGTACGGAAAGATTCTGTTTGTTTTTAACAAGGCTGCCGATAGTGTTCAAATTAATCCAATTGATTTTACTTTTAAAGATAATGATGTACTTCTTCAATACTCGAGAAATAAAGACTCATTGACCTATTGGTTCAGAGGGATTGATAAAGAGGTTTTGAAACTACAATTGAAAAACGGAAACAAAATACTTGATACGTTAGAGTACAAACTGATTACCAAAGAAGACGCATTAAAATCGAAAAGAAATAAATTAGGACTTTATTTAACCAACAATTTTAGTGGTAATCAAGCGTTGGATTTAAATACTGTATTTAATTTTCAGTTGAGTCAACCCATACAAAAGGTTGGCGAATATCTTTTTTTAAGGGCCGACACCTCGTTAGTTAAATCCAAAATAGAAACCTCTTCTTCCGTTACCGGCAGGGATAATTTTTTTAAGCCTTACGATGTAAAACTAAAAGAATCGACCAAATATCACTTCTTAATTCCTGCGGGCACGTTTACCGATTTCTTCGGATTGACTAACGATTCTATCAAAATTGATTTTAAAACCCAAGACGAAAAATACTATGGTACAGTTAAATTGAAATTAAATGTTCCAAGCGGAAAAGGGCAGTATGTTTTGCAACTACTAGATGATAAAGAAAACGTGGTTCGCCAAACCGTAGTCGGTGCTACACAAACCATTCTCTTTGATTATTTACATCCTCAGCAATACAAATTGAAAATAATTGTGGACGACAATAAAAATGGAAAGTGGGACACGGGTGATTATTTGAAAAAACAACAACCTGAAAAAGTAATTTACTATACTGGAAACATTACCATTCGCTCGAACTGGGATTTGGATTTAGAGTGGAAATTAAGTGCCGAAAAATAAACTGCTTTTGGCGAGTCCTTGGTAAAAAATGCCCAAAACCACCATTTAAACGAATAAAACTTTTTTCAGTTTGAATGAAGTGATTAATGAAACGAAAAAAACTTTTTTACAAGCCTAAAAAACTTTTTTCGGTTTAAATGATCCGATCATTCAAACGAATGGAGTGATCATTCAATTGAATTATTGTTTTAGGAGGTTTTTGAAGGCTGAAAATAAGAGTAGGAAAACAAAAACAGAGAACAATGGCATGAAAACTAATAGCTTATAGCTTTAGGGTTCAATACGCTATTCCCTAGTCTGCGTCATTCAAAACCGGAAATTCTTTTCGAAAATCCTTCAAATTGGCATAACTTAGTGTTAAAGTTTCAATCGATTCTACATGAGGAGGTGTGGTACTCATCACTTCGCCCTTGTAATTAATAACAGCCGAATCGCCCGAATAAATGACCTGATGCACATCGGTGCCCACCCTATTTAGGCCAACAACATACGCTTGGTTTTCGATGGCGCGAGCAAGTAATAATGTTTTCCAGGGGTGCTGCCTTCTTTCGGGCCAGTTAGCTACATAGATTAACAAGTCGTAAGGATTTTCTTTTGTATTTCTACTCCATACTGGGAAACGTAAATCGTAACAAATAAGTGGGCAAATGTTCCAGCCTTTGAGTGTAACCATCAGTTTGGTGTTGCCATTCGAGTAATGCTCGTGTTCTGCAGCCATGCTGAAGAGGTGTCGTTTATCATAACTATAGCAGCTACCATGTTCATCCACCCAAACCAATCGGTTGAAATACTTACCATTTTCTTCGCAAATAAAACTACCTGTTATAGCACAGCCTTTCTTAGCCGCATGAAGTTTCATCCAATTCACGGTTTCACCTTCCATGGTTTCGGCAAGTGCGGTGGCGTTCATACTAAATCCAGTTGTGAACATTTCAGGTAGAATTATTAAATCAGTGCTTTCGGTAATGCTCGAAAGTTTATCCGTAAATTGGTTAAGGTTGGCTTTTTTGTCTTCCCAATATAGGTTCGATTGAACAATGGTAAGTTTTAAATCAGTCATGAGTTACAATTAAATCTTATTTAAAATCTCAGCAGCTTTTTCGAGTGTTTCTTCTTTTTTTGCAAAGCAAAAACGCAAGACATGGTTGTCGATGGTTTCGTGATAAAAAACGGAAATAGGAACGGATGCAATGCCAAACTCTTTGGTAAGGCGAATAGCATATTCGGTATCTTTTTCTTTGCTCATCTTTTTATAACTCAACAATTGAAAATAAGTGCCACCACAAGGAGTGAATTCGAACCGCGAATTTTTTATTTGTTTCACAAATAAATCTCTTTTGTTTTGATAAAAAGAATTTAAGCCGATGTAATTTTTTTTCTGTTTCAGGTAGTCGGCAAGAGCATATTGTATGGGCGAATTGACACAGAACACCAAAAACTGATGCACTTTGCGAAACTCAGCCATGAGGTTTTTGGGTGCCACACAATATCCCGTTTTCCATCCGGTGGTATGAAACGTTTTACCAAACGAAGAAATAATAAAACTCCTTTCGGCAAGTTTTGGAAAGCGCGAAACACTTTGATGTTCTTGGTTATCGAATATGATGTGTTCGTAAACCTCATCACTAATGACCACAATATCGGTATTGTTGGTAATTTTTTCCAACATCCTCATATCATCACTCGTCATGATGCTACCCGTAGGGTTATGAGGAGTGTTGATGATTATCATTCTTGTTCGGTGGGTAATCACCTTTTTTACTTCATTCCAATCGATGGTGTAGCTAGGTGCTTTTAGCTGAAGATAAATGGTGGTTCCTCCATTCATCTCGATGGCTGGTTGATAACAATCGTAAGCAGGTTCGAAAATAATTACTTCATCACCATCGCGGATGATTGCCGAAATGGCAGTATAGATGGCTTGTGTGCCTCCGGCAGTTATTGTTATTTCAGTTTCTGGGTCGTATTTAGTTCCATGTATCGATTCTATTTTATCGGCTATCACTTCGCGCAAAGGCATCAATCCTGCCATGGGTGCATATTGATTTTTGCCCTCTTTCATGTACTTGTTTACTAACTCAATTAATTCCTCATCGCAATTAAAATCGGGGAAGCCTTGCGAGAGGTTAATGGCATTGTGGTCGGCAGCAAGTTTGCTCATCACGGTAAAAATGGTGGTGCCTACATTGGGTAGTTTACTGCTTATCAAGTTGGGGTATTGCATAGGTATTGTATTCGTTTGTTAAAAAAATCAATGGTAGTTATCATTTTATTTCAGCCTTAAAAGTACATGTAAATTTGCACCGTTCTATCAATTTGAAAATAAATCGTTTTTTTATTCACCAATAAGTCTATTTTGATAATTTTGCCAGCTATTTATTAATTTAAAAATTTATCAAAGATGAAAATCGAAAACAATTCAGTAGTTTCGGTAAACTACACGCTAACAGAAAAAGTAAGCGGAAAGCAGGTAGAACAAACAAGTAAGGAACACCCATTTCAGTTTATTTTTGGAACAGGCGGTTTGTTAGAAGATTTTGAAAACAACCTTCGTGGAAAAAAGGCAGGCGATACATTCGATTTTTTTATTGAATCGAGTAAAGGATATGGCCAACGTGACGAACAACATGTGGTAAGCATTCCTAAAGAAGCTTTTCATAATGAGGATGGACAATTCGACCACGAAAATGTGAAAATAGATGTGACATTACCAATGCAAGACAACGAAGGAAATCGCTTACATGGTAAGGTAGTTGATATTACTGACGAACATGTACGCATGGATTTTAATCATCCTTTGGCTGGTTTCGATTTACATTTCACAGGCGAAGTACTCGAAGTGCGTCCAGCTACTGCCGATGAGCTAGCACATGGGCATGTGCATGGCGAGCATGGTCACCATCATTAATCAATAAAAAAAACTCCTTACAGAAATGTAAGGAGTTTTTTTTGTTCTATGTTTTAAGCGCTAGATGTGGTGGCGAGACGCCACCTAATAATAGGCACGAGCGAAACACGCTCGCGCCAGCGGGAGTCTTTTATCATTTCATAAATTTATATTTTCTGAAATAATCCCGCAAACGTGAGCGTGTTTCGCTCGTGTTTCTTACCCTTTGGCGTCCCGCCACATTTTTTTACTTTTCACTACCCATGGTGGCGAGACGCCACCTAATAAT
>CAIWDF010000212.1 GCA_903911435.1 uncultured Bacteroidota bacterium | reverse complement strand
ATTCAAATTTCGAGTTGAAGTGTTTTCGTTATCAGCCAATTTGCCATATAAACCTCTTATTGAAACTCCTAAGAAACTGCCTATTCGTTGCTCTACAGCTAAATGATAGCCTAGCTTAACTTTACTGAGTGAACTCACTCCAATGCCGTTGCCGATGTCCCCATCAAACGAAAGAACTCCCATACCAATAGCAATAGATGGCAATTGTTTTGTTTTTTCAACTTGAGAATTAACCCCAAGAGAAACAAATAATAAAACCAACGATGTAAACAAGTACTTTTTTAGGTTCATCCTTTCTTTTGTATTCTTCACATATTACGCACCTTTCAAACGGTGTTTAATTTGAATTGAGCAAATCTATCTTTAATTAAAGAACTTTTTTTACACCTGACTTTTGTATTTGTAAACACAGATGTGTTGATAACCTAATACGCACCAAGTAATATATACACCTTCAAAAATTAATGTATACCCTGTCGAACAACAAGCAAAACCAATGGATTGGAAATATTATGTAATTTTCATCGTTAATAAAAATACTTGGTTATTAACAATTACCTTTTAATAAGTATACAAACAATAAAGACTTATTGAAATAAGGGGAATTCCGATAATCTATCTAACCCTTATTTTTGATGTGCGATGATATTTCTTGAATTGATTTAAAAGAGACCTGAAAAATTACATTCTGATTTGGTGATAAAAACAAACTTGAACATGAATAAGTTTTTTATTTTACTTTTGAAAACTCTTATTGAAACTTAGTCGGAAAAATTAAATGAATAAATATAATAAAGTAACCCCCGAAATCATTTCTCGATTAGAAACAATTGTTGGAAAACAATTTGTAAAATCGGACATGGAGAGTTTAACCAACTATGGACATGATGAAACAGAAAAACTTGTGTACTTACCCGAAGTGGTTGTAAAGCCAATAAATTCGAAAGAGGTATCTTTGATTTTAAAACTTGCCAATGATGAATTTGTAGTGGTTACTCCTCGTGGAGCAGGCACAGGACTTAGTGGTGGTGCATTACCAATTTATGGAGGAATCGTCATTTCGATGGAACGTTTTAATAACATCATTGAGATTGATGAACGAAATCTGCAAGCTACTGTAGAACCAGGAGTCATCAACGAAGCATTTCAAATGGCTGTTGCCGAAAAAGGCTTGTTCTATCCGCCTGATCCCGCAAGCAAAGGAAGTTGCTTTTTAGGAGGCAACGTTTCCGAAAATGCTGGTGGACCAAAATGTGTTAAATACGGAACAACCAGAGATTATATTCTCGATTTAGAAGTTGTGTTACCTACTGGCGAAATCATCAACACAGGAGCTAGAACATTGAAAAACTCAACTGGGTATAACCTCACTCAATTGATGGTTGGGAGCGAAGGCACTTTAGGTATTGTAACTAAAATTGTGGTTAAACTTTTACCTCTACCTAAATACAATTTGTTGATGCTTGTTCCTTTTCGAAATCTTGATGAAGCATGCAGCGCAGTGAGTGAAACATTTAGAGCTGGATTTATTCCAAGCGCGATGGAATTGATGGAACGTGATGCGCTGGTTTGGGTGACAACCTATGTCAAAAGTAATGTGGTAACAATAGATGATGATATTCAAGCTCATTTATTGATAGAAGTTGATGGCAACGACACAGATGTATTGATGAAGGATATGGAAGCCATCGCTGAATTGATGACTAAATACAATATTGCGGATATTCTTTTTGCCGAGTCGGAAGCTCAAAAACAAGAACTATGGAAACTACGCAGAAAAATAAATGAAGCGGTAACCTCCAATGCCATTAGTAAAGAGGAAGACACCGTGGTGCCTCGAGCCGAATTACCTGCATTGGTTAGAGGAATAAAAAACATTGGACTTGAATACAAATTCAAATCGGTTTGTTATGGTCACGCTGGTGATGGGAACTTGCACATACGTATTATCAAAGGTGATTTGACTGACGAACAATGGAACGGTGAATACATGAAGAAAGCAATTACCGAACTATTCACGCTGTGCAAACAATTAGGCGGCACCATTAGTGGCGAACACGGTATTGGTCTTATTCAGCAAGAATATATGAGTATTGTGTTTTCCGAAAAAGCCTTGAATATTCAGAAAGAAATTAAAAAAGTGTTCGACCCATTATTGATTTTGAATCCTGGTAAAATGTTCGGCAATTGAATTATTGTCGCTCTGTTTTTTTCTCTTCCGTTTTAAACTTTTTCAAAGTATAGGTCAAGGTGAGCATATAATATCTAGTCAATACTTTTGTTTGACTGTCTTCAATATATGTATCAGTGATGTTTCTATTGATGCTTGTATTTTGTGTCAAGGCATCGAACACCGATGCTTTAACTTCTAGATTTTGTTTCTTCAAAAACTTGTAAGCAATAGATATATTTAGCAACTCATAAGGTTTATCCAAGGTTGTTGACAAACCAGAGTAATAGGTGTGAGTGAGATTAGTATTAAATACAAGGCCTTTCCAAATAATCCAATTCAACTTTAAACTTGCAGTATGGTAAAAATAGGAAGTACTCGACTGCGTTTGTAAAGTATTGTCGGCAATGCTATAGTTAGCATTGTATTGAATATTGAAATCAATTTTCTCACTGATATTGCTAGTTAATCCAATACCTCCGGTGTACAGATAATTATTCGTAAAATTATTTACTCCATTGATGAGTGAAGGAGTGCGCGAATAAACAAAGGCTCCGTTTAAATTCAAATTGCATTTTATTTTACTCACCGGTATCGCATAGGTCAAAAAAGCTCTAGTACTCATGTAGCCTTGAAGGTTTACCGACTTTGATAATTGCGAACCTCTTTTCAAAACAATATTTCCTTCCACTATGGTATCGTGCGAAGGAACAATTGTAGAATTGCCAATATAATCCTGTGTATAATTACCGTATAGAAACGCAAATAATCCTGTTGCTTTTTGAGAATTGGTTTTACCATAACGCATGATTAATGTCTGATCAAAACTCTGTTTCAAATCGGGATTACCTGTTGTTAATAGCAACGGATTGGTATTGTTGATTACATTTTGCAATTGAGTAATAGAAGGGGTATTCGTAGATGTGCGGTAAAAGATACGAAGATTGGTACCTCTATCAAATTTATAATTGAACATGGCTTGAGGCAAGATGTTGAAGAAATATTTGTTTGCTGTAAACGCCACAGGAAAATCTTGATTACCATTAAGCGTTGCATATTGTGTATTGATAGTAGCCATCAACATCACTTTTTTCTTATTGTAATTATATCCTATGCCTCCTTTGTTGTAAAAATATATACTCTTGAATTTATTGGTCAATGCGGTATCGAGCAACGAATAATTGTCAGTGAGTACATTATGACTTTTCGTTTCCTTGTCGGTAGAATTGTCGGAATAGGAAGGCGAATAAGTAAACATCAATCTGCTAAAGCTATCAATTGGTTCGGTATAACTAATATTGGTTGAAAGGGTATAACCATTTGTTGTTTGTGTAGCTCGCTGATCGGTGAGGCTTGTATCATTGAGGTAATAATAATTGCTCAACGAATAAATAGAACTATTTCCTTTTTTATCGTTTGCATCGGTGCCAATGTTCCACGAAATGGTTCTACCAAACTTGCTGAACTTATGTTGATATAAAATATTATTTGATAAGGTATAACCCGACAAGAACGAGTAATTAGTGGTATTGGTTTTACTTTCAGCTATCAATGCGTTTCTCCGTTGATTGATTCCATCCAACGATGAATTGGTATGATTATCTTGTAAACTTATTTTGGGTGTTATGGTAAATGAGTTGAACGAATCGACCTTGTAATCGAGTCGGAAATTAATTCGTTGGTTGTAGTTTTTATAAGTAGAAGCATTGTTCTCGTTATAATAGAGTCCACTATCTTTTGCCGAAACATATTGTCGAGAGAGCACACTGCTATTGGTATTATCGGTGAGATTGAAAAAATAACTACCCGATACTTTTATTTTCTCCGACCATTTATCGCTGTAATTAATACCGATGGCTTGTGTGGTAGATATGCCTGCTTGTTGACCAACTAAAAAATTACTTGCAGCTCCTCCATCAGGACCACCACCCATGCCCATTCCTCCTCCTGGACGGCCACCCATTCCGCCCATGCCTCCTCTTCCTCCTCCTCCACCTCCACTGCCTAAGGCACCGAGTAAATCTTGCGAAGCAAAATTCTGTTGATTGATATTGTTCGAAAGCACCAGAATTGAAATTCTACGTTCGCCTTTAAATAAGTTAAGGTTTCCTCCTACAATGTAGGTATCATCCGTACCATAACCAGCATATACTTTTCCGAACTGTCCGTTGTTTCGCCCTGGTTTGGTGATGATGTTGATTGTTTTGTTGGCATTACCATCGTCAAAACCTGTAAACTGCGCTTGATCCGAAGCTTTATCATACACTTGAATTTTGTCAATCACTTCGGCAGGTAAGTTTTTCAGCGCCATGTTAGGGTCGTCACCAAAAAAAGGTTTACCATCCACCAGCACTTGTTTTACATTTTCGCCATGCGCTTTCACTTGTCCGTTGTCGCTAGTAATTCCGGGCATTTTGGTCACTAAGTCTTCGGCATTGGCATCAGGATTGGTTTTATAAGCTTTGGCATTGTAGCCCACGGTATCGCCATTTTGTTCCACTCGTTTTTCTTTTCCTTCCACCGTTATTGTGTTGAGCGATGTGGTGGATGGCCTCATGCGAATGGTGCCAAACGATTTGAATGGTTGACTTGCATTGACCGCAAAGGTTTCGGTGCGCAAGGTTTGATAGCCCAACAAGGATATTTTAAGAAGATAAGTTCCCACACCTATTGATTCGAATTTGAAATTTCCTACTTCATCACTATTTACTCCCGAAACCAAAGATGTGTCGGCTGAACGAAGCAAAGCGATGCTTGCAAATGAAATGGCTTGCCCCGTGCGTATGTCTTTAATGGTACCGGTTACAGTGCCTGCATTGGTTTGTGCTATCGAAGTTCTTAGTGCACCTACCATCATCAACGTAATAAAATGTAATTGTCTTTTCATTTCAGTTTTGGTTGTTTGTCGCCCGACAATTGAAAGGTTATCTTAATGGTATTCGATTGGGAAATATAGCCCGAACCAGCATCACCTTCCGACCTTCCGCCTCCACCATGATGACCGCCTCCACCGCCTCGCATACCGCCACCACCAGCCGACATGCCTGGGCCTGCACCGCCTGGTATACCTTGTCTGTTTCCTGCATCGCTTTCGTGATGTCGCTCCATTTGAGGTATTCCATTGAGCACAAAACTAATTCCAAACAATTTCAAACTATCATGTACAGTGATGGAATCTTTGTAAAAGGTACGAAAAGGAATCTTCACTTCGTAAGTAAGTATATCTGTGGTATCCCAATTAATAGCGGCTTCTATACCCGCTTTGTTCTTGATGGGACTCATCCCATTGATGCCTGTTTTGAAACCTGCCAAATCCATTTCTTTGTATCCATTCAGGTATTTGTTCTTAAATCCTGCAACATCTTGTTTCCCTTTTACAGGTGGCTCTACCTCGTCAGGATTGGCTTTTCGCAGGGCCATGGAGAGGGGAAACATCAAGCCTACGTTGTGTTGATTTTGACCTGTGGTATCTATCCATAGCTGCATACCGCCTCGTAATAACTTCACTTGAGTTTCTTGTTGTGTGGCGCGAAAACAGAAATAGATATTCTGAAAATCGTTTGAAACGGCATATTGAAGTTTGCTTTCTTCATCAAAATATTTGAGTGGTAATTTCCATTCGGTTGGTCGGCCATCAATGGTTACGGCTTGTTGTTGCCAAATACAGCGAGAGATGTAAATATAATGTGTGCATGCTACCAACGATATGAGTACTAAAAATAACGCTGACTTGGCAAAGTGTTTCATTTAAATTGTTTTTAGGTAGTTGCTAATTGCTAACAACAACATTTATGTTTCTTAAAACCGATTCGACAAGGGTTAATTCAAAAGGTTTAGATTTTGGATGGCAAAAGTAAGCAATTAGTTGAAAGCCGAAAGGAGATTTGGGATTTGCGGAATTAGGATTTAGGAATTTGCTAGAAAGACCGGAAGATGTACTAGGCAATAGTCAATAGCCAATAGCGATTAGCTATGAAGGATGGATTTATTGCCCTTGTTGGTGTTTTCACCAACAAGTTTTAATTTGTAACTATTACTTTTTATATTCAATACGTTTGTTGGTGAAAAAACACCAACAAAGGCTGTGGAATACTAGATGTGGTGGTGAGGACACCACCACTATGCGGCACAGGCGAAACACGCCTGCGTCAGCGGGGTCTTCCTTTAAAGTTAGCAGAAACGATGCCTTTGTTGGTGTTTTTTCACCAACAAACGAATGACTCTTTATATGCGCCACTTTTTTCATCTCCCAAATATACACCATTAATATCTTCCCAAAATAAAATAAGCATGGTTTTCT
>CAIWDF010000211.1 GCA_903911435.1 uncultured Bacteroidota bacterium | reverse complement strand
AGTGTGACACAAACTCAAGAGAGTGTGACACAAACTCAAGAGAGTGTGACACAAACTCAAGAGAGTGTGACACAAACTCAAGAGAGTGTGACACAAACTCAAGAGAGTGTGACACAAACTCAAGTGAATGTGACACAAACTCAAGAGAGTGTGCCACATGACTGAGAAACTGAAACGGTAAGACGGGAAGATGAGTACACGACTAGTTAAAGCACTGTATTATATGTATCACTACTGTTTGAAGTGCGGGTATAAACGTGTTTTAGTCGGATAGAAAAAGCATCAACCAAAGAAGATAACAACCTTTCTCTGCATATGGGGTGGTGTTTTTTATTGTATATTTGGGGGATGAAAAAAGTGGCGTATATATTGAGTCGTTCGTTTGCAGGTGAAAAAACACCAGCAAAGGCATCTTTTCTGCTTACTTTAAAGGAAGACCAACAAGGGCGGCAATTATGAAGAATTTGATGCTGTAAAACAATTGCCAAACGATGAAATTGTTGTAGATGGAATAACAATTAATTACAACTCTTCTTATCAACGCCCTTTAGGTTGGTTGTTAAAACTAAATCCGCAAGGAGATAGCATTTGGACAAAAACATATACTTATTTTAATAACGATAGCACCGACCATTATTTTTATGCAATGGATTTATGTAACGATGGAGGCTTTGTAATGGCAGGAATGACAATAGATTTACATAATACTGTAACCACCCCCCGAAATGCCATGTGGCTTGTAAAAACAGATTGTATGGGAAATGATAATGTGTGGGATAGTGTACATTGTGTTTTGCCAGATGGGGTTCCAGAAATATCACAAGAAATATATGATGTTTTAATATATCCTAACCCAGCCTCCAATGAAATAATGCTAGCCACTAACCAACAACTAAAAACGATACATATATATAATGTACTAGGTGAAGAAGTGCTAAAGCTAGAGCGAATAGCGACCAGCGAAAAGGCAATAGATATTAGCACGTGGAATGCTGGGGTGTACTTTTTAGAAGCAGAAACGGAGAAGGGAATAGTGAGAATGAAGTTTGTGAAGGAATAACTGGCTTTACGGAATACGAATTAGAATTTAGGATTTAGAATTTAGGATTTGCGAGCCTCAGAACTTTTACCTGAATCTCGCGAAATGCGAAACAAAAAAAATGTTTCATTCTACAAAAGGTTATGTAAGTTTGCAAAATGAGTAGAACAACTTATTTTGTAGATGTTATTATTCCGCTTTCTGTACCCAATCTTTATACCTATCGGGTTCCGCACGAACTAAATGCGGATGTGGCAATAGGCAAACGAGTGGTGGTTCAGTTTGGCAAAGGAAAACTATACACTGCCATAGTGCGTTCTATTCACGAAAAACCTCCGAAACTTTACGAAGCCAAATACTTGGATTCGATACTTGACGAACAACCCATTGTGAATACCCTTCAACTGGAACATTGGGACTGGATGAGCAACTATTATATGTGTACCATAGGCGAGGTGATGGTGGCTGCTTTGCCAAGTGGTTTGCGCCTTGCCAGCGAAAGCAAAATAGTGTTGAACCCTCGGTTCGATATTACGAACAGAGCCAGCGAGATGAGTGATACAGAGCACCTCATCCTTGATGCATTGGAACTTAGAAATGTGTTAACTTTAAACGAAGTTGCCGATATTATTGAGAAGAAAACGGTTTATCCCATCATCAAATCGTTGATTGACAAGGGTGCCATCTTGATAGAAGAGGAATTGAAAGAAAAATTCAAACCCAAGATGGCTTCGTTTGTTCGCATTACGGCCGAAACCGATAACGAAGACCAACTAAAACTTTTATTTGACAAGTTAGAAAAACGAGGAACCAAGCAGTTGGAAGTGTTGGTAGCCTATATCAGTCTTTCGAAAAGATATTCGAAAGCACGCGAAGAGGTAAGAAAAGCGGATATACTAAAGGTGGTGAGTGGAGGAAATGCTGCACTAGAGGCCTTGGTGAAAAAAAATGTTTTTGAAATATATGAACGAGAAGTGGGTCGCTTGGCTTCGTTCGAAAACGAAAACAAAGTATCGAACCTGAACGAACCACAACAAGAGGTATTCGATAACATACAGTCGCAGTTTGGTTTGGTAAGCCACCAAAAGGACGATAACGATAAAAAGCAAAACGTATTAAAAGACGTGGTGTTGCTACATGGTGTTACTTCATCGGGCAAAACCGAGATATATGTAAAACTTATCGAACAGGTGATAGCACAAGGCAAACAAGTGTTGTACCTTTTGCCCGAAATAGCATTGACCACCCAAATCATCAATCGACTAAGGAAGTATTTTGGCGATACCGTAGGAGTTTATCATAGCAAGTTCAACGAAAGCGAACGAGTGGAAGTGTGGAACAAAGTGTTGAGCAATGCGCCTTCCGCTTCCAATCATTTTAAACTTATCATTGGTGCCCGTTCGGCTTTGTTTCTTCCGTTTAGCAATTTAGGATTGGTGATAGTGGATGAGGAACACGATACTTCCTATAAACAATACGACCCCGCACCACGTTATAATGCACGCGATGGAGCCATTTACTTGGCGTATTTGCACAAAGCCAAAACATTGCTTGGCTCGGCCACACCTAGCCTCGAAAGTTATTACAATGCCGAGGAAGGCAAGTATGGGTTTGTGTCCATCATGCAACGGTTTGGAGGAATACAAATGCCCGAAATATTGATTTCGGATGTGAAAGAAGCCCAGAAAAGGAAACAAATGAAGTCGCACTTTTCGCCACTTCTACTCGACACCATCACCTTGGCATTGGAAAAAAAAGAACAGGTCATCTTGTTTCAAAACCGAAGAGGTTTTGCTCCACAGCTCGAGTGCAATATATGTGCTTGGGTGCCGCAGTGTGTCAATTGTGATGTAAGCCTTACCTATCATAAAGCCACTAATCAACTGCGATGTCACTATTGTGGATATGCTATTAAACCTCCCAACAAATGTGGAGCCTGTGGCGATACCGATTTGCGAATGAAAGGATTTGGCACCGAAAAGGTGGAAGAAGAATTGCAATTGTTTTATCCAAAGGCTCGCATAGCCCGTATGGATTTGGATACCACCCGAAGCAAGTTTGCTCATCAACACATCATTCAAGATTTCGAAGAACGAAACATCGACATATTGGTAGGCACACAAATGGTGACTAAAGGTTTGGATTTCGATAATGTGAGCATGGTGGGTATTTTAAATGCTGATAGTATGCTCAATTTCCCTGACTTCAGGTCGTTCGAACGAAGCTTTCAATTGATGTCGCAGGTGGCAGGCCGAGCAGGAAGAAAGAATAAAAGAGGAACAGTGATTATTCAAACACATAATCCTGCACATAGCATCATCAAAGAGGTGATGGAAAACGATTACCTGAGTATGTATACCAATCAATTGCTCGACCGCAAGAATTTTAATTACCCTCCTTATTACCGATTGATAGAACTAACCGTCATCCATCGCGAATTGGATTTGGTGAACGATGCTGCCAAATACCTAGCTGATAGACTCAAGAAACAATTTGGCAAACGTGTGTTAGGGCCTGAGTTTCCAATTGTTTCGCGCATTCGCAATTTGTTTCACAAAACAATATTGGTGAAGATAGAACGCGAAGCATCGGTGGTGCAGGTGAAAAAAATACTGAGCGAAGAATTGATAAAAGCGAAAGCAATGAGCGAATACAAATCGGTGCGAGTGAATTTGGATGTTGACCCTATGTAATGATAATCCACACTTGATTCAATATTAATTATTAATTTTGCCATCCATCACAAAAAACAAATAGAACTATGTTAGAAGAAAAAATTAATGCAGACATTAAATCTGCCATGTTAGCAAAGGAGGCATCGAAACTAGAAGCGTTGCGTGCTATCAAATCAGCCATTATCCTTTTGAAAACTTCTGCTGAGGGATACTCGGACGAAACAGAACAAAAAGCAATGCAGAAAATGGTGAAGCAACGCAAAGAAACAGCTGAGGTTTACAAAACACAGAACAGACCTGAGTTAGCAGACGTGGAATTGGCTCAAGCTGCCATCATTGAAGCGTATTTGCCAAAACAAATGAGCGAAGATGAAATAAGAGCAGAGGTAGCAACCATCATTACATCGGTAGGAGCAAGTTCGGCTGCCGATATGGGTAAAGTTATGGGTGTAGCCTCGAAACAATTGGCTGGAAAGGCTGATGGAAAAACCATTTCGGGAATAGTAAAAGAACTACTAAGCAAATAGAGAAAAAAATAAGGCACCCAAACCCTCGCTATTGTTAACTATATTTATAGTTGATAAAGGGTGAGGAAAAACAAGTACCTTTGAAGAGAATAAATTATAAATTAACCTTAAAAAAATAACTAAAAATGGCTTTTGAATTACCAAAACTAACTTATGCATACAATGCATTAGAGCCTCATATCGATGCTCGCACTATGGAGATACACCATACTAAACACCACCAAGCTTATATTACTAATCTGAACAATGCAATTGCTGGTTCGGAAACAGAAAAATTAAGCATTGAAGAAATTTGTAAAAACATTTCGAAATACCCAATGCCGATTCGTAACAACGGTGGTGGACATTTCAACCATTCTATGTTTTGGACCATCATGGCACCCAATGCAGGTGGCGAACCTACAGGAGATTTAGCAACTGGTATCAACACTTCGTTCGGAACATTTACTGAATTCAAAACACAGTTTGCTGCTGCTGCTGCTACACGTTTTGGTTCGGGATGGGCTTGGCTAATTATCAAAGATGGTAAACTTGCTGTAAGTTCTACTCCTAATCAAGATAATCCATTGATGGATGTGGCTGATGTAAAAGGAACACCTATCTTGGGAATTGATGTTTGGGAACATGCTTACTACTTAAATTACCAAAACAGAAGACCTGATTATGTGGCTGCTTTTTGGAATGTGATCAACTGGAATGAAGTATCGAAACGTTTGAAAGAAGCGAAATAAATAAAACAAACAATGAGTAAAGGGGATGGTACAAACATCCCCTTTTTTATGTTTTCGAAATGAATAAATTAGTTTTAAAACTTGCCATTGCATTTGTGTTATTAATGTTTGGCTCGAAGACGAATGCAAACTCGTTGGATAGTTTAAGCATCAACAACATTTCAATTATCGATTCGAGCATCGTGGTTTCCGATTCGATATTGCATCAAGTGGCAAGTGCAACTAATGATACGATAACACAAACTAGTAAAGACACAAAAAAGGAATTAAGAAAACGAAAAGCGGTAGACATCCTTTTTTCGTTTCCATTTCCGTTTGGATTTATGGGAGCACATCGGGTGATGCTTGGCACCAAACCTTGGGTTCCGGTGGTTTACATGGTTACCTTGGGTGGTTGTTTGGGAGTGTTGCCGACTATCGATTTTTTTGTTTTGTTGTTGAGTAAAAATGTTGACCAATACGAAAACAACCCGAATATATTTATGTGGTTAAAATAAAATTCAATATTAATTAAGATTGCGAATCGCTTGAAAATAGGTTTGTTTTTTGGTTCCTTTAATCCCATCCATGTTGGCCACATGGTTATTGCCAATTACATGTTGGAGTATACCGACTTGGAGCGGATATGGTTTGTGGTTTCGCCACAAAACCCATTGAAGAACAAAGCTAGTTTGCTTGACGAAAAACAACGCTTACACATGGTAACTCTTGCCATTGGCGACAATACAAAGTACAAAGCAAGTAATATTGAATTCAAACTACCGCAACCATCTTATACCATTAACACCCTCGTTCACTTAAACGAAAAATACCCTCAGCATGAGTTTGTATTGATTATGGGTGCTGATAATTTAACCACGTTTCATAAGTGGAAAAACTATGAGGTGATTTTGAAAAATTATCAACTCTATGTGTATCCGCGAGTGAAAACAAGTGAATCGAATTTTGAAAAACATCCAAGCGTAAAGTTTGTTCCTGCACCCTTGGTAGAACTATCGTCTACAGCAATACGAGAAGCCATTAAAGCCAAAAAAGACATGCGCTATTTTATGGCCGAAGAAGCTTGGCAGTATTTAAAATCAATGCATTTTTACGAAAAATCATAGGAACTATTGTTTCTTTTCTTAATTTTGGATTCAATTTAAAATCTATCAAATGAAAAAATTAACGACCTGGTTTACACTTTCTTTTTTAATCGTCATGTTATTCATGTGTGGTTCTGTTTCCGCACAGGTAAAGTATTCGAAAGGTTATGTATTGATGCAAAACAATGATACCTTGAGAGGTGAAATAAAAACCAATGCCAAACGCGAATTCGATAGTTTCATAAAAGTATTTTATCGCAAAAGCGAAGGTAATGAAGTAAAAACATTTTTGCCTCAAAAGATTAAAGGATACGCAGTAGATAGCAGCTTCTTTGTTACTAGAAAAATAGATGGAGATATGATGTTTGCCAAACTACTTTCATCGGGAACAATGACCGAGAATGTATACGAAGTGCAGACCCAATACGATGCTATGAATACCACCAAGACCGCATCGGATTATTACATCGACAAGGACAACAAAGATTTTACTAAAATAAAATCGAAGAAGGCAAATAAACTAATAGACGATGCGAAAGCAAAAGGCAAAAAGGTAGAGGTTGCCGAATTGGGTTTGAAAGATTAATCCGCGTTATCGTTTCTTCAGAAAAAAGTTTTTCAACAAGCTAGCACATTCTTCGGCCAATACACCCGTTACCACTTCAGTTTTGGGATGAAGAATTCTGTTTTCACATATCAAATTAAAACCTCTTTTGTTATCGAGTGCACCGTACACAATCTTTCCTATTTGCGACCAAGCAAGCGCTCCGGCACACATCACACAGGGTTCGAGGGTAACATAAAGTGTACACTCGGTAAGGTATTTACCACCAAGATAATTGGCAGCCGAAGTAATGGCTTGCATCTCGGCATGTGCCGTAACATCGTTTAATCGTTCGGTGAGGTTATGTGCGCGAGCAATGATTCTATTGTCGCAAACAACGATAGCTCCCACAGGTACCTCGTCCTCATCAAAAGCCTTTTGAGCTTCTTTCAGGGCCTCGCGCATAAAATGTTCGGGAGAATAAATAGTTAATTCCATGGTGCAAAGATAAGGTAGATTTACTTGCTACCATTCATCATATTCTTGGTCACGAATAAAATATTTTTCACACCTTTGACGAATAATTACTTTTCCATGAAATCTCTTAATTACTTTTCGGCTCTACTGCTTGTGAGTGCAGTTGCTTCGTGCTCCTTGTTGAAGAAAACAAATAAAGACAGTGCAGCAATGCCAGTGATCAACCTCGATACGATTGAAAAAATAGCAAGTGCTACTGAACCTAAACAATACCGTGCAACCGCCACTCGTCTATCGGACATTATACATACCAAACTGGAAGTAAGTTTTGATTTTCCGAAAAGGTATATGTATGGCAAGGCAACCATTACTGCCAAACCTTACTTTTATCCAAGCTCCACCTTGGTGCTTAATGCACGAGGAATGGAAATAAAAGAAGTGGATTTGATGGTGGAAGAAACCGTGACGAATGCGGCAGTGAAACAAGATTCGAAAAAGAAATACGAACCTGCGATGGAAAAACGCATGGTGAAAAAGCCTTTGAAATATGAGTATGCAAACGATTTGCTCAACATTCAACTGGACAGAGAATATAAATCGGATGAGGCCTACATGGTATTTATTGACTACATCAGCAAGCCCAACGAAATAAAAAAAGGCGGTGGAGGTGCTGCCATTACTGACGATAAGGGCTTGTACTTTATCAACCCTGATGGTAAGGAGAAAGACAAACCTACAGAGATATGGACACAAGGCGAAACTGAATCGAGTTCGGTATGGTTTCCTACCATCGATCATCCTAACGAGCGAATGACTCAGGAAATATACATCACGGTGAATAAAAAATATGTTACTCTGTCGAATGGTGAGTTGGTATCATCGTTCGATAATGGTGATACTACACGCACTGATTATTGGCGAATGGACTTGCCACATGCCCCATATTTAGCCATGATGGCCATAGGTGAGTTTTCGATAGTGAAAGATAAATGGAGAGACCGAGAGGTGAACTATTATGTAGAAAAAGCCTTCGAACCCTATGCCAAAGCTATATTTGGCCATACACCTGAGATGATTGAATTTTTCTCGACCAAACTTGGTGTGCCTTATGCTTGGAACAAATACGCGCAAATAGTGGTGAGAGACTACGTTTCGGGAGCTATGGAAAACACTACGGCTACTTTGCATGGAGAGTTTTTGCAACGTACCGACCGCGAATTGTTAGACCGCTCGAACGAAGACGTTATCTCGCACGAGCTGTTTCATCAATGGTTTGGCGACTT
>CAIWDF010000210.1 GCA_903911435.1 uncultured Bacteroidota bacterium | reverse complement strand
CCATTCCTCAATCGGTAGATTGATGATGTTAAATCCCATAACAAAATCACTATTGAAACGCCAAACACCAATATGAGTAAACCATACATCCCAGGCAATAAAGAAGAACGCTGAGAATAGGATACCAGGAAACAAAAACTTCCATTTTTTGTAATATTGAATCTTGTTCTCGAAACTCTTATAAAGAGGATATGAGAGCGTGAATAATATTAAAAGAAGATAAACATAGTGGCTCATTTAATTTGTTCTACATTTTGCTTCGGGTCAATTTCATAATACTTTTTTTTCACAAACAAAAATCCAAATGATTCACCATTTTCTTTTTCCAAGTGTTTGTGATGCAATTTGTGTGCGCGTCTTACCGCCCTAAAATAGGCACTATCAATGTTGCGGAACAACTTTATACGTTGATGAATAAATACATCATGCACACAAAAGTAAGCAATGCCATATGCGGTCATTCCGAAACCGATGGCAACTAATGTATAAAGTTGAAACATTAATCCACAAAAGATAAATAGAAAACTAGGCAAGGCGAATATCAACGAAAACAAATCGTTGGTCTCAACAGTGTGTTTCCCTCCGGTGTGATGGTCCTTGTGTAGGTTCCACAACCAACCATGCATTATATATTTGTGACTAAACCAAGCTATAAATTCCATTCCAATAAATGAAAGCGAAAAAATCATGAAATAATAAATCAAAATCATCAATAAAGCTTTAAGTGTTATATTAATTTAAACAAAGGATGGAAAAAAACACCATCTGTGTTATATATAACGCTTGAGCAAGCTTATTGTTTTTATCAAAATCAAGTTTGTTTATCAATATTAGTAATACTGTTGAAGTAAGAAACCAAGCAACGTAGTTTTGAAGAGGGATAATCGAATCTTTCCATTGCCAAAAATCATATTTCATGGCCACCGGTTCTATCAAAAGGTCAAGTGCAACCATCATCAGCGCACCTATCAGCGATTTGATATATACCGAAGCTTTAATCTTATGACAAATACAACCAACACTAAAAATTAGCATCAACCAATTTAAACCAATTATTAATGGTATGTCCATCACCTTATAGCCTAATGTGCTGCCATAACGATAGCTCCCAAAAATCAATCCTGTTTTCACTCCAACCAATTCCACCAGATAACCCAGTGTAAATACAATTGCACATATGATGTAAAACTTTTTGTTGATTGCCTTTTGATTAATGAAAAGCAAAGCAGAGCTTAATATTAAATTAAATGGAGTGAGGTGAAGAAACACATCTCGATAGGAGGAGAGAATACCAACAATACCTACCAAGTGAAACACCACAAGAACGATGGTAGATACAAAAAGTCGTTTATCTTTTTGTGTTGTATCCATTTATTTCAGTTTCTGTTTTTCAGTATCATCAAGGTAAGCCGAATGTGATAAGAACTCTTTCATTTGACTCTTCAAAAACGGAACGCTTGTATGATTATAGTTAGCCAATATAAACTCCTTATCCGATTTTATCTCTTTGTTGTATCCTAGCAATTTTGGGCAACTTGTTTGAATGGTAAATCGAACGAAACGCAATTCTACATTATTCGCATCATTCGAAATGGCCGACTCCAACAATGTTCTACCCGATTTAAACAACTTCAACTTTTCTTGCCCCCCTTTTACAAAACCAGCCATGGTTATTGATATTGCACCTTTATAACAGCTCAAGGTATTGTCCTTGCTATTATCTTTCAACGATTTTTGATAGATGTTAGCACACGTTGTACTGTCTGCATTCGCCACCGAAAATTCTTTTCGCATTACATCAATAGTTAAATTTTGCCCCATCGAACAATGGAACGAAATCATCAACATTAACGAAAACAAAACACCTCGCATCCTCATAATAAGTTTAAACGTAGTTTGAAATACGAACCAATAAACAGCAAATACTTTTTCGCATCATTGATGCGTATGCGTGTTGAAATCACTTGTTCGGGTGCGGTGTTCTGTATTTTTCGGAACAATGAAATGTAATAGATATAGGCGAGATACACTCCTAATTGTGCTTTTTTAGGAAGTTTTTTAATCCCTCTTAATCCTGCATCAAAGTCTTTTTGTATGTCGGCTTCTATTTCCTTTTTAGTGGTTGCGTTAAAATTCTCAATCTTAAACCCAGGAAAATAAGCCCTTCCCAAGGTATGGTAATCAGCTTTTAAATCGCGAAGGAAATTTATTTTCTGAAATGCCGAACCAAGTTTCATGGCATCTTGTTTCAGTTCTTGATAAGCACTCTCGTTTCCTTCAACAAATATTTTCAAACACATCAAGCCCACCACTTCGGCCGAACCTAATATGTATTTTTCATAGGTAGCTTGGTTATGCTCGTTTTTATCCAAATCCATTTCCATACTACTCAAGAAGGTATCTATCAATTCAAGGTCGATATGGTATTTGTTCACAGTGTCCTGAAAACAATGTAAGATAGGGTTGAGGCTTATCTTCTCCTTTATGGCATCATGTGTTTCTTTAATAAATCGCTCGAGCAATTCTTTTTTATCGTGCGTATGAAACGTGTCTACTATCTCGTCAGCAAACCTCACAAAGCCATAGATGGCATGTATCGGCATCACAAAATCTTTGTGCAACAAACTCACCCCAAGCGAAAACGAAGTGCTATAGTTGTTTGTTACCAACTTGCTGCACTTATAACATACGTTTGTATATAAATCGTTCATTTCTTTTTCTCTTGTTTAGTTTCCCTTGCCAAACTTCTTTATTATTTCTCGTGCCACCAATTGTCCCGAGATAATCGAAGGAGGCACTCCTGGCCCAGGTACGGTTAATTGCCCTGCATAATAAAGATTGTTCAACCGTTTGTTTTTTATCGTTGGTTTAAAGATAGCAGTTTGTCGCAAGGTATTCGCCAAGCCATATGCATTGCCTCCAAACGAATTATAGTCGGCTTTAAAATCTTTTATTGCATAACTTTTTTTCACCACCACATGTTCCTTTATGCTTTGTCCCGTAAGGTGCTCCAGCCTATCCATCATGATGTTGTAATACTTTTCGCGTATCGCTTCCGTATCTTCAATGTCCACCGCTATTGGGATTAAAAGTACTAAATTTTCTTGTCCTTCAGGTGCCACACTCTTATCTGTTTTCGAAGCACACGTAGCATAAAACAATGGGTTGCTAGGCCATTGAGGTCGGTCGTATATTTCTTCAGCATGTATGTCGAAGGGTGCATCAAAAAACAAATTATGATGTTCCAACCCTTTTAGTTTTTTATTCACTCCAAGATAATACATCAAACACGAAGGCGCCATCTTTCTACTTTTCCAATAGGTGGTATCGTAATTCCGATATTTTTCTTCCAATAAGTTTTGTTCTATATGATGATAGTCGGCTGCACCCACCACCATGTCTGCAGGCAAGTCAACACCGTTAGAGGTTACACTCACCACCTTTCCGTTCGTTACATTTATTTTTTCTACTCGTTCGTGCGTACGTATCTTCACCCCTTCTTGTTTGGCAATGTTCTCCATCGCTTCCACTATTTTAAACATTCCGCCCTGCGGATACCAAGTACCCAATACAATATCAGCATAGTTCATCATGCTGTACAAAGCAGGTGTTTCGTTGGGTTTAGCTCCCAAAAACAAAACAGGAAATTCTAAAAGTTGTATCAGCTTTTCATTCGTAAAATGATTTTTAATGTACTTGCTTATCGATTTAAACAAATCCATCCTTAGTGCAGCGTTCAATATTCTAAAGTCGAGAAACTCAAGTATACTAAGGCTAGGCTTCTGCACAAAATCGCTCATGCTTACATTGTATTTGTATTCAGCATCGGCCAAAAATTTCTTTAATGCCACACTACTTCCCGGCTCATAGCGTTCGAACAATTGATAAAATTCGTTGAGGTTGGCCGGTACACGCATCACTTCGTCTTTTCCAAAAAACACTGCGTACGATGGGTCAAGTCGTATCAAGTCGTAATGCTTGGCCACCGAAGTGCCAAACTCCTTGAAATAATTTTCGAACACATCGGGCATCCAATACCAGCTCGGACCCATATCGAAGGTAAAACCAGCTATCGTTAACTTTCGAGCACGACCTCCAATACACGAATTCTTTTCTAATAAACTCACCTCGTATCCACCTTTTGCCAAAGTGGCTGCAGCCGACAAGCCTGCAAATCCCGAACCTATAACAATTACCTTTTTACTCATCACCTCTATCAAACATTCAATCCGCTGTTTTGTTCGTCACTAGCACTTCTTCAAATCAGCTATCGTTTGCATGGGGTTGGCTGACGAAAACACTGTGTTGCCTGCCACCAAGGCAGTAGCCCCAGCTTCCAGCAGTTTGGTATAGTTGTTCATATCCACTCCACCATCCACTTCTATTATGGCTGCCGACTTAGTAGCACGTATAATATCGCGCACACCCACTATTTTATGATACGTATTTTCAATAAATTTCTGTCCGCCAAACCCCGGATTCACACTCATCACCAGCACCACATCCAAATACTCCATCGTGTCGGCCAACAAATTCACCGAAGTATGCGGATTGATAGCCACTCCAGCCTTCATCCCCAGCGCCTTTATGGCTTGCACCGTGCGGTGTAGGTGCGTACAGCCCTCGTAATGCACCGTCAGTATATCAGCACCAGCATCCTTAAATGCCTGCAAATACCTATCAGGGTCCATCACCATCAGGTGCACATCCAGCGGTTTCTGCGCATGTTTTTTTATAGCCTTCATCACCGGAAATCCAAACGAAATATTAGGCACAAACATCCCATCCATCACATCCACATGAAACCAATCAGCTTCACTCTTGTTTATCATTTCTACATCGCGCTGTAGGTTTCCAAAATCTGCCGAAAGCACAGATGGCGCTATTATATGGCTCATGTTTTTTTTAGTTTATTTGTTCAACGGTTGCAAAAGTAAGGATTTATTAATTGACTAATCAGAATTCGGCAAATAGCGAATGGTGGTTCCATTTACGATGGCAATCCTGTTAAATACACTATTTATTCAGTTTCATTTCTAAGAACCAACATTTCAAATCTAATATCTCAAATCTCACATCTATTTAGGGCAGGCAGTTCATCACTCTTCGGTTTCTTTCCTCCCGCTTTCCCTTCCAATCTTTTTCTTTGCCCGAAAAGGTCAAAGAAAAAGGATTTCCAGTGCAATCGGGTGCAGTTAGTCAGCTCATCACTCTTCGTTATCCTTTACCATCCTTACCCTCAATCGTCACCTTTCTCCCCCTCTCTTGTGGAGAGGGGATTAAGGGGAGAGGTGCTAACTTCCCCCTATATATTATAGTATACTCCTATTTTTCACGTTTATCCCCCTCTCTTGCGGAGAGGGGATTAAGGGGAGAGGTGCTAAATTCACTCTATATATTAATAGTATACTCCCATTTATCACGTTTATCCCCCTTTCCTTCGGAGAGGGGTCAGGGGAGAGGCCCTAACTTCCATATTTATAGCCAATTACTTATATTTTCCCTAATCCTAACCCATTTACAATACACTCATACACCGTATACAAGCATCTCATATTCCATATACAGACATCTCATAAACCGTATACAGACACTTTTTACCCCCTTTTCATACCCTATCCACCCCATACAGACATCTCATAATTGGCATACAGGTATCTCATACACCGTATACAGACATCTCATAAACCATATACAGACATCTCGTAAACCATATACAAGCACCCCATACCCCCATTTCGCCACCCCATATTCCGTATACAGGTATCTCATATAAAGCATACTGACATCTCGTAAACCGTATAAAGACATCTCATAAACCGTATACAAACATCTCTTGATTCGTATACAAACATCTCATAAACCGTATACAAACATCTCATAAGACGTATACAAACATCTCATAAGACGTATACAAACAT
>CAIWDF010000209.1 GCA_903911435.1 uncultured Bacteroidota bacterium | reverse complement strand
GTATTGCTACAACCATTTAAATCTGTTCCTGTTACAGTATAAGGAGCAGTTGCTATTGGTATAAATGAAACTCCATTTGATATTCCTCCTGTCCAACTATAGGTATTTGCTCCTGTTCCAGTCAATGTTACACCCGTACCAGCACATACGGGAGTTGTTGAACTTGCAGTGATAGATACACTTGGCAATTCATTTACTGTTACACTTAGGGTTGCTGTTGTTGCGCATTGTCCCGCGTCTGGAGTAAATGTATAAACTGTAGTCCCAGCATTGCTTGTATTAACGGTAGCCGGTGTCCATGTTCCTGTTATATTATTTGTTGAATTAGTTGGCAACACTAGTGTTGAATACTGACATATATTAAGATCTGGTCCAACCGTTGTTGGTGTTTGAGAATTTATGGTTATTGTTCCAGTTGCGTTCACACTTCCACAGTTTCCTATCAATGGAATGCTATAGTTAAAAATTCCTGACGTAAAGGGTGTTCCACTTATTGTTATGGTGTTATTTGCCCATACTGCTGCTACTCCATTTGGTAGTCCCATTGCTGTTCCTGTTCCTGTTCCTATTCCTGTTGCTCCATTGGTCAACATTGTGAATGAGATTGGCGTATTCAAACATGCTACTGTTGCAGATGGTGTTCCGAAAGTGATATCCGGCACTGTTATTGTTCCTGTTGCATTCACACTTCCACAGCCTCCTGTTAACGGTATGGTATAGTTAAATGTTCCGAATGCTGTTGGTGTTCCACTTATTGTTATTGTGTTACTTGCCCATGCTGCTAATACTCCATTTGGTAGACCTGATGCTGTTCCAATTCCTGTTGCTCCTGTGGTATTAAACGTAATGTTGTTCATCGGTGTATTGATACACACTGTTTGTGACGATGATGATGCAGCAATTACTGTATTGAGTTGATTGACAATAATGCTTGCATTGCCACTAAAATTTCCCGTACAATTATTGGCCGTAACTGAAACAATCGAATAATTCCCAGGATTTGTAATCACCCATGATGGGGTTACAACAATTACACTCGTCTGAGTAATTCCATCCGTATAGGTTAAATTCCAAGGTCCAATTCCTTCTAAGTTAACATTTATTTGCGGAATAGGATCGCCCAAACACACAGTTCCTCCTCCAATCATAGTTGCTGTTGGTATCGGATTTACAGTAACAGTAACTGTTGCACTACTTGTGCATTGCCCACCATCACTTCCCGTAACTTGGTATGTTTGAGAGGTAGTGGGTGTAACATTCGCCTGCTCGGTTGTGGGTCCTGTAACTACTGCCCCTGCACTCCAAGTATAGTTATACAAAGTTGGATTAGTTGAACAAGTTGCCGTTAATGTGGCGCTTTCTCCATCACATATTGTTCCAATATTTGCCGAAACACTTATTGCTGGTGGTACACTTGATAATGAGCCACTTATTTCTGAAAAATCAAAATTTAAATAATATGGTTGAGATGAAGGAATGATATTCGAACACACTACTAAATTAGTCGGATTAATTTCAGTAATTCCATTTCCACACGAATAAGAGAACGAAATTTGAATACTAGCTTCAGAAGCATTAGTTAGTTGGCAAGTTGATGCTATTACACTTGTCCACTCCAAAACAAACCAGAAACAAGTATTTGCATTTATTGCTGTTTGTGGAATTTGAAAGTAGTAACAAAATACTTGGCAGGGAACACCAGCAAAGGAATCATTAGCACATGTATTAAAATATTCAGTTGTGGAATTACTAAGATCATACCAAGGAAAGGCTTTGGTAATTTGACCATAATAATTGGGACAACTGGTATAAAACTCAAAATCTCCATTTGGCACTAGGTTTTGAGCATTAGAATTGTAATGCTGAAACAAGTTCAGCATTACAAATAGAATAATGTAGCTAAATTTCATTTTCATAATAAAAACCCTTCCGCACAAAGATACGGAAGGGTTTATTAATAATCATTTTTATTATTTTATGATCACCAGTTTATTTGTTTCTTTTCTATTGCCGTTTATTGTTATTGTATAATAATAAATACCCGATTTTAATCCTTCGGCTTGAATGGTCGCTTTATTATTTTGCTGATTCAGCACCTGCTCCTTCACTATTTTTCCCGTTACATCATGTATCGAAAAGAGAATAGTTCCAGTTTCCACAAACTTATATTCCAAGGTCATATTCCCATCATTCGGGTTGGGATATAAATTAACTTTAGTATTAAAATTCTCTTCCTTTATGTCTATATAACAATTACCAAGTGTTACCAACACTGTATCCAAAGTAACTGCGCAAGGCGTAGTTTGTGTTAAATAATAAGTAGTTGTAACCATTGGTTTGGCATACGGATTTCCTATGCTTGCATTACTTAAACCTGCAGCAGGTTGCCAGCTATAACTTACACCTTCATAGTTGGCAACACCAAGTTGCACACTATCTCCATGGCATATAGTGGTATCCCTGCCTGCCACCCCGTTTGTTTTTATTTCGTACATACTTACATCATCCACATAATAATAAGCCGCATAACCTCCAGATACAATATTTTGTAGAACAGTATTATTGTCATTAGTAAAATTTCCGATGGTAATATAATCTTCCCCTCCATTAGCAGAATACAATCCATAAACTTTAACCCAATTAACAGTATCAGTTATCACTGGGTTGCCTGGCAATACTATGTTCGGCACCAAGTTATAAGGTTGGTACATAGGGCAGGTAATCGCAGTAGTGGAAATATAAGCTCCTATATTATTTGATGCCTCAGGCATATAATTTATTAAATTAACATAGAACTCAATATAGTAGCACCTATTATTTATAAGAGAATCATTAAGTTTTACCTGAATATATTCTCTGTAATTTGTGACTGCTTGGTCTGCGAAACCAAGACCAGCATAACCGTTTCCGGAATGTGCGATTTGGTAATTAGCGCATGAACTCTGGCAAGGAACACCAGCAAAGGAATCATTAGCACAAGCATTGTAATAATCAGATGTCGAATTATTAGGATCGTACCATGGAAATGCTCGGTTTAGTTGTCCAAAATAATTAGGACAGGAAGTATAATACTCAAAATCCCCATTTGGAATTAGGTTTTGAGCAATAGATGCAAGATGCTGAATCAAGTTCAGCATGACAAATAGAATAATATTGCTAAATTTTATTTCCATAATAAAAACCCTTCCGCACAAAGATACGGAAGGGTTTATTAATAATCATTTTTATTATTTTATGATTACCAGTTTATTTGTTTCTTTTCTATTGCCGTTTATAGTTATTGTATAATAATAAATACCCGATTTTAATC
>CAIWDF010000208.1 GCA_903911435.1 uncultured Bacteroidota bacterium | reverse complement strand
GTAACCCATTCATGAAAATCCTCTTACTTGACAATTACGACAGCTTCACGTATAACCTTGTTCATTACATCGAAGCTGTTTGTGACGAGAAGGTGGCTGTTTTTCGAAATGACGAAATCTCACTCGATGAGATAGAGCAATACGATAAAATCATGTTATCACCAGGAGCTGGCTTACCCAAAAATGCAGGCATCATGCCTCAACTCATCAATAGGTATGCTTCCAGCAAAAGTATATTAGGAGTTTGCCTCGGCCATCAAGCCATTGCCGAAGCCTTCGGATGTTCACTACTCAATCTCAATAAAGTTTTTCATGGGGTATCCACGCCCATTAAAATAATTAAAGAAGACAAGTTGTTTCATAAACTACCCGAAACATTCAAAGTAGGAAGGTATCATTCTTGGGTAGTCGATGCCATTAGCAACGACAGTCCACTCGAAATCACAGCAGTTGACGAGGCTGGGAGTTGTATGGCATTGCGACACAAAACACTTGATATTAGAGGAGTTCAGTTTCATCCAGAAAGCATCTTGTCGGAGCATGGCTTCGAATTAATCAGTAATTGGATTCATCTTTAATTCTATAAAAGTAATTTTCAATGAACCTAACCATTCGTAAAGCAAACCTCGATGATGTACCCACCATTGCTTTTCTCGCACATAAAATTTGGAACGAACATTATCTATCCATCATTAGTCAAGGACAAATTGATTTCATGTTAGATAAAATGTATTCAGCAGAAAGCCTTACCGAACAGATGAATCAAGGGCATCAATTCTATCTAGTCAGTCAAGAAAATTTTGCCTTAGGGTATTGTTCTTTTAGTAAGAAAGAGGAAGGAAACTATTTCGTGAACAAATTTTATGTCGATGTTTCTTCGCATCGTTCTGGTATCGGTACGCAATTATTAAATTTTGTGTTACAACAAATTCCCGATTATAAAACCATTGAACTTGCTGTCAACCGAGAGAATTACAAAGCTATCAACTTTTATTTTAAGCAAGGATTCACTATCAAACATACTTTTGATTTAGAAATTGGGGAAGGATTCTATATGAACGATTTCTTGATGGTGAAATACAAATAAACTTTCATGTGGCAATTTTAATTGCTTGCCCTTAATCTTTTATTTCTTCAAAGTCCACGTACTCACCCTCGTTGTCACCAAAGTTCTTTTTCTTTGAGGTGGCATCGCTCACAATTGTTTCATCTTTTCGAGGTGGTGGGCTGCTTTGCTGCGAAGCATTCGAATATTTGTTCTTTACTGAACTAAAAGCATTCAGTACTCTATAAATAATCCAAACTACCAAAAGGGTATAAAATACGTCTCTCATTATTTTGCAAATGTAGGGGTTTTATACAAACGCTAACTTATTTCCAGCGATATTTAAAGCTTTCATATTTTCCTTTAATGGCCATGGATAATTCAAATTGCGAAGCATTCTGCATGTATTCGTCACTAAAATTAAGGTATTTGATAAACGCATCAAATTCATCATCTGTCAAATCGATGATGTCGTGTTTCACATAAAGACGAAACAAATCTTTCAGAATATCACGTTTCAAATCTTCATTTTCCCATTCAGCTACTTTTTGTTTCGACCGAGCAAATTTGCTAAAACGTTCGTAAAGTGCAGTAATAGGACTCTCAATCACATTCACACTTTGCGCCAAGTAATCATGTTTCACTCCAAGCTTATTTATATCCTTTTGAATATCGCTCAAGTCGCGAGTAGCAAACACACTTATTTCTTTTAATGTGTATTGAAGTTTCTGCATTGGAACTTCAACTGTGTATCGGTTTTTGTGTATCGAATCTTTCATGCAAATTTTCTTTACAATAAACCCTGTGGTTGAAAATAAAATAGTGTCTTGTTGTTTGGCCGAGATGGTGAATTTTGCTTCAGCATCCGCAAAACTACCATTGTTGGTTCGTTTATTAATAATCATTAATTTGGGTAATGGCAACCTGCTATCATCTTTGTCGAAAGCCTTTCCAGTAATGATAATGTCATTTTGTGCTGAAACTGTAGTCCAACTACAAACAACTAGAAAGAGTAGTAAAAACCGTGTGATAAGATGATGAATAAAGTTCAATTCCTTGATGATTAGGGGCGCAAAGTTAGTCAATATCTGCTTCCGCTTCTAATTGTTCTTCCAACTGAACCTCTTCAATTGTTTCGTTAGTGACTTTCTTTTTCTTTAAAATATTAGCTTTCGATTCTTCTCTTCTCAACAGTCGTTCAATGTTCTTTTGATGTGTTATCAATACCAAGATCGCTATAAGAATCGAGAAGATAATAAGAGCTGGTACTTTGGTTTTAAAAACAACAATCACAATGATTGGAAAAGCCACTGCCGCTATCATTGACGACAGCGAAACATATTTTGAGATTAATAAAACAATTACAAAAATACCGATTGAAATTAATGCTGCCATCGGATGTACTGCTAGGATAATGCCTAACAAAGTTGCAATTCCTTTGCCCCCCCTGAACGAAGCGAACAAAGGAAAGATATGTCCTACCAACGAAGCCATCCCTAGAACGAGTTGTAGATTGATGAAAGGATTACTTCCTTTTGGATAATGGCTGCAATAGGCAATAGACACAGCAGCAAAACCTTTTAAAATATCAATTATCAAAACAGGTATACCCGCTCTTTTTCCTAGCACTCTAAAAACATTGGTAG
>CAIWDF010000207.1 GCA_903911435.1 uncultured Bacteroidota bacterium | reverse complement strand
TTGCAGTTATTCATCCTGTCGACTCCATTGCACTAAGTACAGGACAGGTGCATTTTGCAAGTGTTTTAAACTTGAACTATTTTATTAAAGTGGTGGCGAATACGCTTAACTATCCCAACATGGTGAATACCTATAATGGCAACTTCTCTCTTTGGGATTCCATTGCCACTTGGCCACATAATTGTTCTACCAACGATACTATTAATATTACTATGATAGAAGTGGCACCAAGTGTGGGTAATGGTAAAATAAGTGGAAGAGTAACCAAAAGTACTTTTTATGGACTTTGCCCTACTATTAATAATGCGCTTGCACGCCAAGCTGGTGACCCAATACCGGGAGGCGATGTGAAAATTGGTAATAATCCGGGAGGTAACATGATTGCTGCCACCACCACAGATGTGAATGGGTATTATTCGTTCGACCATGTGAATATTGGCAGTTATAAAATATATGTAGATATACCCGGTTTAGGACGCGATTCCTCTTATTCGGTGGACATTACACCTACTGATACTGTGTTTAGTCAATTGAACTATACTGCCGACTCGGATTATGTTTACGTTGATTTATCAGTTGGATTGAACAACTACTCTTACGATGAGCCAGGAATCAGCATTTCACCTAATCCTTTCTCTACTCAATCAATATTAACTTTGAATGAAAATTTAACCAACCAAGGAAATAAAGTAGAAATGAACGTTGTTATTGTTGATGTTTTAGGAAACGAAATCAGAAAATTGAATGCTCAAACGAAGAAAATAATAATAGAAAAAGGCGATTTAAATCCAGGAATTTATTTTGTGCGTGTTCAATTTCCGAATCGGAAGACCTTAAATAGAAAGATAGTGATTCAATAGGCGGTTCGGATATCAATTTCTGCCAAAAAGGCAGATTTTAGCAAATGCAGGTTTACGCAACTGTCAAAAGTATCGTTTTTCTCGTGTTGCGTAATTACGCAAGTGCCCAAAGTAACGTTTTTCCCCTGTTGTGTAATTACGCAACTGCCCAAAGTAACGTTTTTCTCCTGTTGCGTAATTACGCAACTGCCAAAAGTATCGTTTTTCCCCTGTTGCGTAATTACGCAACTGACAAAAGTATCGTTTTCCTCGTGTTGCGTAATTACGCAACTGCCAAAAGTAACGTTTTTCTCCTGTTGCGTAATTACACAATAGGAGAAAGTAACGTTTTTCCGCTGTTGCGTAATTACGCATTTTTAGAAATTAACAATTTTACCGACCTGAATAATTAGATTTATATCAAAAACCTTTATTTTTTGAACCCTAACAATTCTAAATTTAGAGAAAAAGAAGCCATGCTGAGAAAACGGCATCAACCAAAAGAGGGTAAACCCACGATTTTTGGTTGAAAATATTATTTCAACATGTAAACGATAAGCGAACTTCAATCGAACAATTGCCTTACATTTGCATCCAATGAAAACAAAATTGATTCATCCTGTATTCGAAATCATCAGTCAATGTGCTGACGAGATGCAGGTAGATGCTTATGTAATAGGAGGCTGGGTGCGCGATTTAATACTCCATCGTCCTTGCAAAGATATCGACATTGTGGCCATTGGGAGTGGCATCGATTTGGCACAAAAGGTAGCCAAACGCTTAGGAAACAAGTATCATGTAACGGTTTATAAAAATTTTGGCACAGCACAAATAGCTTATGACGATTATGATGTGGAGTTTGTAGGAGCCCGCAAAGAATCGTATCGTCAAGAAAGCCGAAAGCCGATAGTAGAAAATGGTACCTTGGAAGACGACCAAAATAGGCGCGATTTTACCATCAATGCCCTTGCTATTTCGTTGAACAAAACCACTTACGGCAAGCTCCTCGACCCTTTTGATGGATATCGTGACATGGAAGATGGCATCATCCGAACACCACTCAACCCTGATGTTACTTATTCTGACGACCCTTTGCGAATGATGCGCGCCATCCGATTTGCTACCCAGCTGAACTACGTTATCGAACAAGATTCGTTGGCAAGTATTGCACGCAACAAGGAACGCATTCAAATCATTTCGAAAGAACGAATAACCGATGAGTTGAACAAAATCATCCTCTCACCTACTCCATCCATTGGTTTCAAATTATTGTTCGACACAGGGCTGCTTCATTATATTTTTCCGCAAATGGAATTGTTGCACGGAGTGCAAACAGTGAGTGGGAAATCGCATAAAGATAATTTTTATCATACCCTCGAAGTGCTTGATAATATATGCAAAACCACTGACGACTTATGGCTCCGTTGGTCGGCCATATTGCACGACATTGCCAAACCTGCCACCAAACGTTTCGAGCCCGAACATGGTTGGACCTTCCATGGCCACGAAGACCGAGGAGCACGTATGGTGCCTAAACTATTTGCCGAATTGAAACTCCCGTTGAACGAAAAGATGAAATACGTTCAAAAACTAGTTTTGCTTCACCTACGCCCCATTGTACTTGCCAAAAGCGAAGTAACCGATAGTGCCATACGCAGACTATTGTTCGAAGCTGGAGACGATATTGACGATTTGATGAAACTCTGTGAAGCTGATATCACTTCGAAAAACGAATACAAGGTTCAGAAATACTTGAATAACTTTGAACTAGTAAGACGAAAACTAAAAGAAGTAGAAGAAAAAGATAATATCCGAAATTGGCAACCACCCATCACTGGTGAAGATATTATGAAAACGTTTAACATCCCCGCTGGCCGCGAGGTAGGAATCATAAAAAATTCCATCCGCGAAGCTATTTTGGACGGAATAATTCCAAACGAATACGAGAAAGCATTTCAATTTATGATTGAAAAAGCAAAAGAATTTGGATTGACAAAATACAACGAATAGAATATGGTCTCAATTCAAAACATAATTCTTATTTTTGTAACCACAAACAAGTACGAAAAATTACATCAACCATTCATAACTTTTACATAAAATGTCAGTTTACCGATTCAGAGTATCCTTCGAAGACAACGAAGAAATATATAGAGAAATAGAGATAAAGTCGTTACAAAATTTCGAAGATTTCCACACCATCATTCTTTCATCCATAGGTTTTGATAACAAGCACCAAGCATCCTTCTTCATCAGCGATGATTATTGGCGCAAAGGTGATGAGATAACACTGAAACCTGTGGATGATGAGGATAATAAGAAAAGAAAAAGAGAAGAACTGCGTCCGAAAAAGCAGATGAGCAAATGCAAAATGGCTTCGTTGATTGACGACCCTCACCAAAAGTTTGTTTACGTGTACGACCCAAATGTATCATGGACATTGTTAGTAGAATTGATAAAAATACTTCCAGACGATGCAAAAGTCAACTATCCTCGAATTTCGAAAAGCGTGGATGATGCACCTGCTCAATACAAAAAGAATGACTTTTTTGCTGTTGAACAAGTGGAGGAAGAATTTGATGAAGATGAAGAAGAAATTGAAGATGATGATGCATATTCTACAGCAGATGTTGATGATGGAATAGCTGAATTAGAAGGAGAAGAAGGAGAAACCGAAGAAGAACTATCGGCTGATGACCTTGAAGCATCCGACTTCGAAGAGTATGCTGACGAACTTCCTGAAGAAGACTAACCTTGCATTCAACAATTGATTCTCAAGTAAAATTGCCTATTTCGGAGAAAAGAAAAAAGTACTTAATCATTATTTTAGGCCCAACAGCGGTTGGGAAAACTTCGTTAAGTATTCAACTTGCGAAACACTTCAATACATCAATCGTATCAGCCGATTCGCGACAGTTCTATCAAGAAATTTCGATAGGCACTGCAAAACCAACAGTTGAGGAAATGGATGGTGTAACGCATTATTTAATCAATTCTATTTCCATACATCACGAATACAATGTAGGGAAATACGAATCGGATGCAATGAGTATCATTCAATCATTATTCAAAGAAAAGGAGGTGGTCATTCTTGTGGGTGGTTCTGGTTTGTACATCGATGCAATAACGAAGGGATTTGATGAGCTACCCGAGGCGAATCAAGAAGTGCGAGAACGAATAAAAGCAATTCATAACGAATCGGGAATTGAAGGTTTGCAAAGTTTATTAAAAGAGCTTGACTCAGAATACTACTCAAAAGTAGACTTACAAAACCCTCAACGAATGAGTAGAGCATTAGAAGTTTGTCTCACCACTGGCAAAACGTATACATCTTTTCGAAAGGGAACAATCACAAATAGAGCGTTTGAAATTATTAAAATTGGCGTGAATACCTCTCGAGAAGCATTGTACGAGCGCATTAACCTTCGAGTGGATGAAATGATGAAACAAGGTTTGCTTGAGGAAGTAAAACAGGTGGAACCGTTTAAACATCTTAATTCATTGCAAACAGTAGGTTATAAAGAACTTTTCGATTTCTTAGCAGGAAAGATAGAGTTAACATCAGCAATTGACTTGATAAAGCAGAACACCAGAAGGTATGCCAAACGACAACTAACTTGGTTCCGAAAAGATGAAACCATTACTTGGTTTGAGCCCACAGAAAAGGAAGAAATCGTCAAGTATATCAATCGAAAACGAACCGAATAAATTGTAGCATGCTGCGAGCAATTCAAGATTATTTAAAACTCGAACGATCTTTTCACAACTTAGTAGTTGTCGAACTTTTCGTTCAAATCATCAATGTTACCTTCATTGCAATTCTGCCTTTGTATATGAAAGTAGAAGGGTTTAGCGATGCTCAATACGCACACTTCACCTCCTATCGCTATTTAGGAATGCTCGCTTTAGCTTTATTTCTTGGAATGTTTATAAAGGGACGCAAAATATTACCCATGTTTTATGTTGCTGCTGTTGGAGTTCCGCTTTTTGCGCTATTCATCTTAATAGGAGTTCATTTTCATATCTCGAGTTTAGTGTTGGTTTCACATTTGTTATGGGGAACTGCTTATACCTTTATTCAAATACCCATTTTACCCTACATCCTTCGTAATGCACCAAAACATCAACAAACACTCGCTATCACACTCAATTTTGCAACGTGGAGCATTGCAAGTATTATTGGTAGTTTAGTGGTTGCCGTATTGAATGGAATAAACAAGCAGGTGTTCAACGAAGAGAATTTGCTGTTTGGAATTTCCATCTTGGGGTTTGCTGGAGTATATTTTGTGATGAAAATAAGTAAGTTGGAACAAATACCGAAACTTACCGAAAAACGTAGCAATCTACGAGAATACGATTGGAAAGTGATTATTCGAGCATTGGTACCCACCACCATAATCGCCATTGGTGCTGGATTCACAATACCGTTTATGAGTCTATTTTTTGTAAGCGTTCATTCAATGAGTACATCAACGTTTTCATTTCTCAATTTCACCACTGCTTTGTTGGTTACAAGTGTTGCAATCTATGTTCCTAAAATAAAAGACCGTTTTGGCTATTTAAAGGCAGTTACTAGAACACAACTTGCAGCCATATTTTGTTTGATTATTATGGCAACCACTCAGTACTACAATACCTATTTTATCTCCATTTATATTGCAGCATTATTCTATCTTTTTCGCCAACCACTCATGAACATGGCCGTTCCAATGACATCAGAAATAACAATGAAATACGTAGGAGAACGAAATAGGGAAATGGCAAGCGGCTTAACTTCTGCTATTTGGTCAGGCTCAGCATATTTTAGTGCAATAGGATTTGGTATACTTCGCCACCTTGATGTGGCTTATGTAAATATATTTTGGATTACCGCAGGGATGTATCTTGTGGGAGTATTTTGGTATGCATTACTTATCAGAGATTACAACAAAAAAGAAATAGCAGGATTAATCAAACATTAAATCAAAATCCTAACCAACTTCCCTTTATCTCGTTCTTATTAAATTCTAGTGAAGGTGCAGGTATTTTCAAAAAACCAATTGAGTAAAATAAGGTATTCAACAATTTTGATTTTGTTTTTATTCTCGTGAGGTCTACATCAAATGAAAGGTAAAATTGTCGATACCTTTCAAAGTTAATTTGCCAACCATTTCCATCTACATAAGGTGGATTAAACACTGCACCAGTCATACCTTCCGCTCCGTATCCAACAGCAAGGTTCAACCATTTAGGGAATTTAGAAGATTTCGCCATAAACGAATAAAGATTAACAGACAACCAATAAGTCTGTCCATTGTAATCTTTCAGAGCGTTTTCGGTGATGTCTTTTCCCAAAATGTTTGGTCTATAACTTGCGTATGGGCTTTGTTGAAAAGAATATTTTAAAACGATTCGTTGGTCATCCCATGCGAATTCTTCAGCCACCACTAAGACCGAGCCAAATGTGTTGGCAGTAAAATCACCTACCGAAAAACCCCATTCAGAAGAAAATCCATCCAATACTTCAATCGTACTTTGATACACCGAACCTACCATACCTCCATACCAAATGGCTTTCTTTCGCTCTACCCCACTCCATTTTAAAAGACCTATCCCGACACGCCCAATGTAATATGAAGTAGTAGCATGGCCTACTTTGTCCATTTGTAACCACTCGTTATTATCGTCAAAAAAATGAAATTTAGAACGAGGATAGTCCTTGTACCACAACTCACTTAATCCGTACATGGAACCACCATAAAGTAGCACCTCGGTGCCGATCACGGCTCCTAATCTTTTCTTGTTGAAACGTTGGGTTATGTTTGATAGAGTTGAATCCTTTAATAATGGACTTCCTTTCGATGATTCCATTTGAGCGAAGGAATATCGTAGAACTAAAAAAAAAGCACTAACAAGAAGAAAGGTTTTTTTTGAATCAAGCATCAACAATATTGGAATTGAAATGTAAAAAGAATCTAGTCTTTTAAAGGTCTCGCAAACGCTAATACCTCTTTTTCCGTAATCGTTTTATCGCAAAGGATGATTAAACGTTCCACAACATTTCTAAATTCTCGAATGTTTCCTGTCCAATTAATTTTTTGAAGTTCTTTAATAGCCTCTTTAGTAAAGGTTTTGGTAGGCATACCATGTTCTTCACAAATTGTTTTAAGGAAATGTTCAGCCAACAATGGGATATCTTCTTTCCGTTCATTCAATGAAGGAACATGAATAAGGATTACACTTAATCGGTGATATAAATCTTCTCTGAAATTTCCAGCTGCAATTTCTTTTCTTAAATCTTTATTGGTGGCAGCAACAATGCGTACATTCACCTTTATTTCTTTCTCACCCCCTACTCTTGTAATTTTATTCTCTTGTAATGCTCTCAAAACTTTAGCCTGAGCTGAAAAACTCATATCACCTATTTCATCGAGAAATATTGTACCCCCTTCAGCTTGTTCAAACTTTCCTTTTCGTTGACTTATTGCGGAAGTAAAGGCTCCTTTCTCATGACCAAAAAGCTCACTCTCTATGAGTTCACTCGGAATGGCCGCACAGTTTACTTCAACCATTGGAGCATTTGCACGGTTGCTTTTTTCGTGCAACCAACGAGCGACCAGTTCTTTTCCACTTCCATTACCTCCAGTTATCAAAACCCTAGCATCGGTTGGAGCCACTCTTTCAATCATTTCTTGAATCAACAAAATTGGTTTTGAAGCACCAATCATATCAAATGTTTTGTTTACCTTTTTCTTCAATACTTTGGTTTCAGTCACCAATGTTGATTTGTCCATTGCATTTCTGATGGTTACCAATAAACGATTTAGGTCTAAAGGTTTTGCAATAAAATCAAACGCTCCTTTTTTCACCGCTTCCACCGCTGTTTCAATATTTCCATGACCTGAAATGATTACCACTGGAATATCAGACGATATTTGCATAATTTTATCCAACACTTCAATGCCATCCATCTTTGGCATCTTGATATCACAAAGCACAACTTCGTACTTGTTTTTCTGAATTAAAGCAATTCCTTCCATTCCATCCGCAGCTTCATCAACTTCGTATTTTTCATATTCAAGTATTTCGCGTAAAGTTCTACGAATGCTTTTTTCATCATCAATAATCAATAGTTTTGCCATAATATTTTTCTTTTTTAGAGTCTGTTTATTTCCGTTCGTTCATTATCAACCAAAGCACACCTTCTTTGAGTGAATACGTTGAAAGTCGCATTTTTTTGATATTAAAGGTTTTTAGTACCAAATTCACAATGATACTCGCAATCACAATCATGTCGACTCTCATAGCTATCAATCCTTTCATTTTTAGTCTATCTTCTTTGGTTGATTTAATTACATCTTGGTAAATCGTTTCACAATCATCTAAGTTAAAAATGTATTCCGTTTTATTATCAAGAATAGTAGGCGTATAAAAACGATGGGCAATCATTTCGGCAAGTGAATCAAATGAACCGGAAGATCCAATTAACTCATTAATAGGAGAAATCCTCAATGCCTCTACCAAAGGCTCCAATTCTTTTAATATATATTTTGATATCGCTTCGAGTTCTTCATTCGTGATAGGATCTGAAGGTTTGAATTTTTCCAACAATCGAGATGCCCCAAGGAGAAAACTTTGCTTCCAAACAATTCGTTTGTTGTTGGCGATTATAAATTCTGTACTACCCCCTCCAATGTCAATAATCAATGAGTTTTCGGAGGACATCTTCACTGCATTTCGAACACCGTAGTATATTAATTCAGCTTCTTTATCTCCAGAAATCATCTGTATTTGAATTCCGGTTTCTTGTTTTACTTTTGTAATAAACTCCTCTCCGTTCGATGCTGTGCGAACGGCAGAAGTTGCGAATGCAAAAGTTTTTTGAACATTAAATTTAGCGACCGTTTGTTGATAGGTTCTCAAGGCCTCCACTCCACGTTCAAAAGCTGCAGGTGCAATGATCCCTTGCTCAATTCCTCCTTCTCCTAGTTTTACTGAAATTTTGGTTTTGTAAATTCTATTTGACGTTTGTCCAACTAGTTCAGTGATGAGTAAATTGAAAGTATTTGTACCGATATCAATAATGGCAATTCGTCCCATACTTGCTAATTTTACTCTTTATGTGCATTCAAACTATTTGTTTTTCACTAGACTTTATTTCAACATTAATTCTCTATCCTTTATAAAATAACCACTTGCCTAATTCACGCCAAGTTACCTTTTTACCATACATCAAAATTCCTGTTCGATAAATACGAGCTGCCAACCAAGTTGTAAATATAAAACCAAGCACCAATAAACTCATTGATAATGCAAGTTCCCATGCCGGTACACCAAAAGGTAAACGAACCATCATAACGATGGGTGAAGTAAGAGGAATAATGGAAAACCAAAAAGCCATTTGACTTTCAGGATTTTCGATGATTGTTTGTGCTACTACGAACGACAATATGAGAGGAATCGTTATGGGCATCATAAACTGCTGCGTATCGGCTTCACTATCCACAGCCGAACCAACTGCAGCGAACAATGCACTGTACATTAAATATCCAGCTAAAAAATAAAACAAAAAGGAAAAAAAGATGGTTAACATGTCAACCGATTTAAAGTCGTTCCATATTTCAGTCACCATATTTGGTTTCTCAATTTTCTTCATTTCGGTGTATTTCAAGTCGGCACCTACTTTTATTACCTGTTCCTTTTGTTGTATTTGTTTTATATCAATATCTTTTAATACGGTGGCGCTAGCTAGGCTATAAAGCGAAGTAGTGAGTATGACCCATAATAAGAACTGAGTAAGTCCCACAAAAGCCACTCCAATTATTTTCCCCATCATCAACTGAAATGGCTTAACTGAAGATAATATTACTTCAACAATACGACTTGTTTTTTCTTCCATTACCCCACGCATTACCTGCACCCCGTAAAGAAAAACAAACATATAGATTAGAATGCCACCCGCTAGACCGATTGCCATAAATAAACCAGTATTAGTCTTTTTGGTTTTACCGGTTTCTTCTAACATTTCTGTGATTACCTTGAACTGAGAATTTGTTTCCGCATCTTTAATTACATTTAAATCTACTTTGTTTTTAGCTAGGATAATATCGTACATCATCTTCCCTATCGTAGTTCCGATATATTCTTCTGTTCCTATTCCCAACTGCTTTTTATAAAATATTTTCACCACTTTGCCATCTTGAAAAATATTCTTCGGTATCCAAAGAATACCATCATAATGCGTGTCGTAGAAGTGAGCTGTCGCCTCATCGAGCGTCACAGGTGGATAATCAAAATGAATAATGTCTTTAGCCGGAATCAAATCTTTTATCAATCCGCTATCATCAATCACTTCAATGTTCTGTATTTCTGATTTATGCATCGATAACCAAATAGGCACTACCATAATGCCTGCCATCAATATCGGACCAAGAATGGTCATGATGATAAAGGACTTCTTTTTTACCCTCGAAAGGTATTCTCTTTTGATTATTAAAAGTATTTTATTCATAGTAAGACTTTTTAAATATGATTAATAAAAATCGAAGTTATTCTGTAAAATTGCTTTGAGTGCCCAATGCCGATTCGTCACCAACCACTTTGATAAAGATATCGTTCATGCTTGGAACAATTTCTTTGAACATTTGAATTTGTGCAACAGGAATAATTGCTTGCAATAAATCATTCGAAGTGGTTTTACCTAACAACCTTACACGAGCTTTATTTTGTTCTCCATCCGTTGTATGTTCCAAAAGTTCAGCACCCGTCCACATCGCATTGGTAAAACCCATCATGTTGCCGGTAAACTCTAGTTCGTAGGTATTTGTTTTGTATTGTTTACGGATGTCTTTTACCGAGCCATCCAATATTTTTTTTGACTTATGTATCAGGGCGATGTTATCGCACAACTCTTCAACAGAGCCCATGTTGTGTGTAGAGAACAAAATGGTAGATCCTTGTTTTTTTAGATGGAGTATTTCGTTTTTGATGATGTTAGCATTGATAGGGTCGAAGCCGCTAAAGGGTTCATCTAATATTAATAACTTAGGCTCGTGAAGCACGGTTACAATAAACTGAACCTTTTGCTGCATACCCTTCGAAAGTTCTTCTACCTTTTTATTCCACCATGCAGCGATTTCAAATTTCTCGAACCAGTACTTAAGTTTCTTCCTTGCATCAATGCTCGACATCCCCTTGAGTTGAGCCAAGTATAAGGCTTGTTCACCAACCGCCATTTTTTTGTATAACCCACGTTCTTCAGGCAAATAACCTATTAATTCAACATGCTTCTGCTCTAATTTTTCTCCTTCAAAAAACAACTCACCACTGTCGGGACCTGTTATCTGATTGATGATTCGAATGAAGGATGTTTTTCCCGCTCCGTTAGGACCTAATAATCCAAAAACACTCTCACGAGGAATGTCTATTGATACGTCATTGAGTGCGGTATGACTAGCATATCGTTTTACAATGTTATTTGCTGAGAGAATATTCATTTTATGGTCTAATATAGTTTATTGAATACTTTTAAGTTACAAATATAATTTCTAGTGATTACTCTTTTTATCAATCACGGGATATAGCAGATAATAACTGTTTATAAACACAATGATAACATTGGTAAAGATGATAGGAATGGAGAAATTTAGTAAGACTCCGTACCAAACAAATAAACAACAACCCATTGTATTTATGATTCTTAATTTTTTAATATCCTTCATCAAAAAAGAAATGAGTACACCTAATGATGCCGCATATCCAATGTTTTCTATAAATGTAAATCCCATATTGTGGTTTAGTTAAACTTAATTTTTTCTGTACTTTTCGGTTAATTCGAACACATGTGTGAGTATTCGTTGTTCTGTTTCATCAAAAGCACAATGCCTTCGCTCGAAAACTCGCGAGGCTACTTCAAATGCATCTCTCAATTTATAAGTTGTAAAGCCTGCTGCTCCTCCCCAAGAAAATGAAGGAACAAAGTTTCGTGGAAAACCACTACCAAAGATATTGGCGTTCACTCCAACCACAGTACCCGTATTGAACATGGTATTGATACCGCATTTACTATGATCGCCCATGATGAGTCCACAAAAAGTTAACCCCGTAGAAACGAATCGTTCTTTTTCATAATTCCAAAGTTTCACTTCGGCATAATTGTTTTTAAGATTCGAATTATTACTATCAGCACCAATGTTGCACCATTCACCTAAAACGGAATTACCCAAAAACCCATCATGTCCTTTGTTCGAATATCCAAAGATGACCGAGTTATTTACTTCTCCCCCTACTCTGCTATGAGGACCTACAGTGGTTGGTCCATATATTTTAGCTCCTAACTTTAGCATTGAATGATCGCATAAAGCAAACGGTCCACGTACGATTGAACCTTCCATAATTTCTGAATCTTTTCCGATGTAAATAGGTCCTGTGCTTGCATTCAAAATAGCACATTCTACTTTAGCCCCTTCTTCCACAAAAATTTTCTCAGTACCTATCACCTGATTGGTTGCACTTAAAGCCAGCGACTTTCTTCCTGCTGTTATCAAGTTAAAGTCAGCTTCTAAGGCTTCACCATTTTTTGAAAACAATTCCCAAATATTTTCCAACCACATCGGCTTCGAATGGGTTTCATATTTTACAAATTCATCCACCGATGTGTAATCAAATATCTTTTTATCACCTGTGTTAGCAGCCACCACGGTATTGATGTATAACAATGCCTCCATGGGTTTAAGCGTTTTTAATTCGTCAATCAATTTCTCATTTGGACAAAAAGAACCATTTAGCCAAACATTATCCGTATCAATAGCAAACTCTGTAGGGTATTTTTCGCCTAAATACTCTTCTGTTTTAGTAGATGTTTTGGTGTGCAGCATCTTCTCCCATTTTTCGCGAATGGTTAATATCCCAATACGCATATCGGCCAAAGGTCTGGTGAATGTTAATGGCAAAAAATTACTGCGAGTATTGCCATCAAATAAAATATAATTCATCTTCTCTAATTTTATGTTTCTAATGTCTCTTTCAATTCAAATTAGGTTCTACTCTATTCAACATGGTGATGTAAATATCAATCTGACGAAGGAAATACTTCACCGTTTTGGTATTATCGGCATCAATCATCATGTCGTAGCGTTCAGTTTCGTTCTCGCTGTATTTACCCACCTTGAAATGTGCTTTGGATAATGCAGATATGTATTTCAATGGAAAATGATCGTGAACATTTAAATCAATTAACAAATCAAAATCCTCATCAATAAAGTTCTTAATCACGGTTGATGATGGTTTACCCAACCAATTAATGTCTTTGGTTGAAAAGAAATCGTATTCGAGTTTCGAATACGTCATCGGTGGTAAGTTCTTAGTATTAAAAAAGCCGATTACCTTCACTCGTTTCCGGTGTTCGCGAAGGTACAATACGTACCTTTTCACTATCTCGTAATCCTCAGCACTTGTTGCATCAAATAAAATCCCAACCGTTTTTATTTCATCAAACTTAAACTTCCCTGGTTTAGGTTGTCGTTTGTTCGATTGCAACTCTTGCTTCAAGGCGCGACTAGCCACAAAGTTCATTATGTTTTTAAATACACTCATTCAATCATCTTTATAAAATCATCTTCCGACAATATCGGTATTCCAAGCTTTTCAGCTTTCTTAAGTTTCTCGGGTCCCATGTTTTCGCCTGCCAAAACGAAAGATGTTTTTCCGGAAATAGAGCCTATATTTTTGCCACCATTCTGTTCAATTGTTTTCTTCAAATCATCTCTCGAAAATTTTGAAAACACCCCCGAAACAACGAATGAAAGGTCTTTTAACTTCTCACTTGTTTTCACCAATTGTTCTGACGAAAGCTCAAACTGTAATCCTTTTTGTCTTAGCTTTTCAATTATTTCAATCGATTTTTCATCGCCAAAATACGCAATAATTGTTTGCGCTGTTTTTTCTCCTATATCTCCTACCTCTAACAATTGTTCCAAGCTAGCATTTTTCAATGCATCAACGTTCTTGAAATAGTAAGCTAATTTCTTTGCTGTAGTTTCTCCAATATGACGTATACCTATGGCGAACAATACCCTTTCGAAAGGTACTGCCTTAGAGGCTTCTATACCCGCCAATAAGTTAGATACACTCTTTTCGGCTAGGCGTTCGAGTTTCAACAAATCTTCCTTTTTTAAATCATAAAGGTCGGCTATGGTGCTTATCAAACCTGCTTCATACAGTTGGGCGATGGTTTCCTCGCCCAAACTATCTATGTCCATTGCCTTTCGCATTACAAAATGCTCCATCTTTCCTTTTACTTGAGGAGGACAACCCAATTCGTTTGGGCAATAATGATTGGCTTCTCCTGCATTTCTTGTCAACAAGGTTCCACATTCAGGACAATGCGTAATGTATGGTGTAGCTTCCGATTTGGTTTCGAATAAATCAATACCTGTTGCACGTTTGCTTAAATCCACTCCAATGATTTTAGGAATGATTTCTCCTCCTTTTTCCACAAATACAGTGTCGCCAATGCGCACATCTAATTTTTCAATGATGTCGGCATTGTGCAACGAAGCTCGTTTCACGGTGGTACCTGCTAATTGAACTGGTTTGAGATTAGCCACCGGAGTGATTGAACCTGTTCGCCCTACTTGGTATGCTATGCTCTCGAGACGTGTAGCCACTCGTGCGGCTTTAAATTTATAGGCTATTGCCCAACGGGGCGATTTTGCGGTGAATCCCAATTGTTTCTGATGGTCGTAAGCATTAATTTTTAATACCACACCATCGGTTTCCACATTCAAATCATGACGTTTGGTGTCCCATTTCTCTAAATATCGAACAACACCTTGCATGGACGATACCTTTTCCATATCGCTCGAGACTTTAAACCCCCAGCTTTTGGCAGCTTGCAAGCTTTCGTAATGCGATGAAAAAGGTAAATCTTCGCCAAGCAACGCATAGAGGTAACAATCGAGTTTTCGTTCGGCAACCGCTTTCGAATCTTGCTGTTTCAGTGTGCCCGAGGTTGCATTTCGTGGATTCTTCAGTTGCTTTTCGAATATCTCTTCTTCATTGTACCCTTCTTCTATCAGCTGCTTACGCAGCTCTTCGTTTATTCTCAAAAACTCAGTTTTGGGCATCACAATCTCTCCTCGTATTTCAAACTCTTTAGGGTATCCTGTTCCCCGCAAGCGGAGAGGTATGCTTTTTATGGTTTTTACATTTGCCGTTACATCATCTCCTTTCTCACCATCTCCGCGTGTTACGGCTTGTGTTAGTGTTCCATCTACATAGGTCAATGAGATAGAAACACCATCGTACTTCAGTTCGCACACATATTCATACTCATTGAGACCAGCTTTGCGAATGCGCTCATCAAAGGCGTTCAAATCTTCCTCGTTATAGGTATTCCCAAGCGATAGCATTGGATAATTATGTTTCACCGTTTTGAAATCTTTGGTGATTTGACCTCCTACACGCTGCGAAGGCGAATT
>CAIWDF010000206.1 GCA_903911435.1 uncultured Bacteroidota bacterium | reverse complement strand
TCTTGCCAAAAACCAATATAGGTTTTATGATAATCATCGGTGCTTCTGTTTATAATTTTATAATCGTAAAAGGTAGTATAATTGAGCACATCCAAACTATCGGTAATGGTGGGACAAGCAAAGGCATAGGCTGAGGCATGTACTTCCACCTTAAATGGCAATCCTCCTGATTGCCCATGCGTAGATAATGCATCATTGAATATCCAATACAACATTTGGTCTCCTTTAATTTTAGGATAATCGCCATCCACCAATGGCCTATACAACCCATCGTGATTTACATCAACAAAAGGAGCTAAGTTTCGAGTAATGTTTCCGGTGCCTACAGCAGGCCATTCTATAATATCGTTGGTTACGGTATAGGTTCCATTCTGCACATTGCCCAATGCAAACTGGGTTCTAAACTCTTCGAGTTTCAATCGGTCTATTTTCCAAATTCGATTAAAGATTGCCGAAGTAGCCGAATCGATGGTTCCATTTATAGTATCTAATGGACCCGGCCAATAATCGTTTCCATCTATTCTGTATTCTTGAGCAGCTTCATGAAGTACTTCTCCATTATCCTTTCCGCCAATCCAAAGAGCAGAAGTAGCTGTAGCATGTCTTCCCGAATTTTTTGGCACTTCGTATCCTAGTTTATTTGTTGATGGATACCAAAACATATCTCCTTGATTGAGGAGTCTTGCTTTCACTTCATTCACATCAAGATATGAACTTGTAATGGAAGAAGTATTGCTTTGCAAAGGATTATCATAAGTATAATTTAAGTAGTTAAAGGAACTAATCATGTTGCTATTTACCAACCAGATTAAACCACCAACGTTATCGAACGTGATTTGTGTGGTGTTCCAAAGACTAGTACCAAGATAATAATAAAGTTGACTGTTCACTATTTCGAGCAAGTGATTACCAACATTTAACATTACTCCTCCCATTGGACCTTTAGTTATGGAGTACTTAGAATATTGTGAAGACGCATAGGGCATATAAGGATAAATTGAATTCAAACTGACAATGTTATTCCCTATCAATTTATACGGATTGTTGTACGAGCATATCCACTTGTCATTCGAAGCATCAATATAGATGCATCTTACATCCATATTGGCTGTGAAATAGGGATGAAGTGTAGCATAGTTGGTCCAATTGTTTCCCGATTTTTTGAAGAGACCTCGGCTAGTACCAATAAATAAATCGTTGTTCAAATCGAGGGCAATACAATTTACTTTTGTGCTTGATAGTCCCGAATTACTTGAATTATATACGTTCCACGATGTTCCATTAAATCGAGCCGCTCCATTATTGGTACCTACAAACACGATGCTTCCTTGAGCGTAGATACAATTCACGGTATCGTTTGGCAAGGACGAATTGCTTGTGTTATAGGTAGTCCAGCTGGTGCCATCGTATTTCGACAATCCTCTTCGTGTACCTATCCAAATATTATTGAACCCATCAAAAGCCACATCGTAAATATAATTATCAACGAGGCCTGAGCTTGCCGAATCGTAGTGGGTGAAATTTACTCCATCAAATTTTATCAATCCCTTTTTATTGCCTATCCATTTATTGCCTTGCGCATCCACCTTAAAGCAATATAGGTATCCATACATAGGATTAGGAATAGCATAATTAGTAACTCCCGTTTGACTTTTAGAAGTGTGAATGAAGAAACTAAAAATAAAAGCGAACAAGATGCTGTTCTTTATGCCGAATAAGCGGGTGGTAGGTTTGCTTATAAATTTTCTCGCATGGTGATTTACCTTTTTACTTGGTGATAAAATGATATGATTTTTCATGCTACGAAATTTTAATATTAAATCATTCACCAAAAGTAATGTATTTAGATGACGATTTCAATTTTCGGGCTTATTATTTTCAGAAAGCCCCCCTCTTTAAAAAAAACAAAAAACTTTTTGTAGAAAACCGGAAAATGATTAATTTTGGTGTCAGAAATTAATAATCAATTATGCTATTACCTCTGTATTCCTTATCAGGGTGTCGAAAGTTGGAGTTATGAACAAATGAGGAAACAGGGGATGGTTTAACCCTTTAAAAACAAACTACGATGAGAAGTAACATGAACTTTGACCCGTTAAACAAGATGAAAAAACGCCTATCCCGCTTGGTAATAGAGCTTTTTCAGATGTTGGAACAACAAGCACCTTGGCCAAGGATTTACGAAAAAATAAAGGCCCTTTATGATTGTATTGAGAAATTTTTTAAAGAAATATTTCGGGAGTTCATCACCTACAATCTTGAACAAAAAATGCAGCGTTTTTCGGGTCTTCGTTATTCCGATTCGGAGCGAAACAAAATCATCGAAAAGTACGTAAAAATGAAGGTTTCGGCATCGATGTTGCAGCTCTGTATATGGCTTCAAATGCTTGACGAAAAATTTCAACTTTTAGACCCTGCCAACCCTTCGGCACCCAAACAACTTTTCAAAAAGTGAGCTTTCGGTGAGCAATCACCTCAAAACCTCCTTTTACCTTTGTTGCAGAAAACATAAGGTGCATCTTCTTTTTCTAAAATCGTTCTTTAGCATCAAGGTATTACTTAAAACTTAGGTTGCCGATAGTTATCGCGTTCAACTACTAGCTCTAAAAATTGATTTTGTGTGTTCACTAATCAACAAATGAGCTCGAAGAGTTGCAACAGTGTAGTTGGATTTTAGCAACTAGGCTCAAAGAGTTGCAACGATGCAGTTGGATTTTAATAACTAGGCTCAAAGAGTTGCAACGGTGTGGTTGGATTTTAATAACTAGGCTCAAAGAGTTGCAACAGTGTAGTTGGATTTTAACAACTAGGCTCAAAGAGTTGCAACGGTGCAGTTGGATTTTAACAACTAGGCTAAAAGAGTTGCAACGATGCAGTTGGATTTTAACAACTAGGCTCTTGCACTTTTTTCTGCGAAGTGAAGGTTTAACAAAAATCTTTGTTTAAAGTAATCGGACAATAGTAAAATGAATCAATTTATTAATCAGTTTTAAAAAACAAAAATCATGGAAAGGATTTGGATTTATTTAATTAATCCCATACTCACGTCTACTTTAAGTAGCAATGTATTGGGAATTCGCATCAGCAATACGCACGATGCTAAACTTTTTGCAGGCATATCCGACCCCTTTATTGCGGGCCTTTATGCTACTTATCATGTGGTACACATTGTTTATACCAAGGCTTACAATTGGCATAAGTCGCGCGAAAGTGTACAACAAGGACTCACTAGCGACTTTATGGCTTTGCTCAAGAAGCTTGGCTTCGAAAAAATCAACCTATGGGATTCGAGCATTGCCACTGTTTACCCCAAAGGAAGTGCCAAATACAAATCGTTGTTGGCCAACGGGCATGCACCTTTTCAGAATGGTTCACAGCAAGAACGCATTTCAGCAGCCACTTCATTAAGTCTTTCGATAGGTGCCGACCCCTCGTTGGCAGCCGTAAAAACCGATATTGATACTTTTGTTACCGAACTAGAAGATGCCGACACAGCACAAAAAGGCGCTTTTATGGAAGTAGAAAAAGCCAGCAACGACTTGGAGGCAGCCCGTGTGGCCATGGCCGAAGAACAATACGGAAACCTAGGTGCAATGATTAAGGAATACAAAAAAACACCTATCAAAGCAGCTGTATACTTCGATTTGAAAGCCATTCGTAAGTTCAAACAAATTTTCTTTCAGAACCATGTCAACAAAAAATCTTCGCGTTTTATTGTCGAACGTACCGTTGACGATGCAGCACAAGCCACCTTTAGCAATATTGGCGACACCATGCTAAGGTTTTATTTGTCCGATAAAAAAACAGGAGAAATAGGAACCACTTTTCTGGAACTAGCACCCAACACCGA
>CAIWDF010000205.1 GCA_903911435.1 uncultured Bacteroidota bacterium | reverse complement strand
GGAAGAGTATTTCCAAATATTTGTACAGTTCCCCGTCCTCCGCTGTCAATCAAATTAATTCTTGAACCTAAAGTAATGTAGGAAGAATCGGCTAACACGAGAGTATCACCGCTAGAAGTAAGACCCGTCAATGAAATACCTTGACCACTCGAACCTGTTGAACTGAACGTGGCACCAGCACCAACACTTAGCGCAGAAAATGTTGCCGTTACATTGTTGATATTCACCGTTGCGTATGATGAAGATACAATTAAATAACCACCTGTTGCGGTAAAGCCATCAGAAAAATTGACCGTAACGGGTACAGTACCACTAATATAAAAAAATAAAGCACCTATAGTGTTAATGCTTGATTGGTTAATAGTTCCCACCGAATAAAAAACATTCATGGATCCTGTTGTATTAAGTGTTGAATCTGCAATAATTCCATTGGTAGTCACCACCGTGTCGCCCAAGTAAATGGAACCAGACACTGTTCCTCTAAAACCTGTGAAATTAACTTCTGTGGCTGTAACAGAAAAATTGACTATATCAGTTCCGCCTGATATTGCAAAGTATAAAAATTTACTAGGGCTTTGGCTGCTGTTGATAGTTCTTGTTGTGCCAGATACTCCACCGTTTGGACAAGTTATTGTTAAACTTGTTTGTCCTATGGCAAACTTTGTTCCCGTCAGAGTTAAAATGGTACTATTGTTTCCTGTTAAGGTTAAATTGGCATTATTATAAGTTGCCACTGTCGTGCTAGTACAGCTGAAAGAAAAACAGTTTAATGCTACATTTATCGTTCCTGCCGTAAAAGTACACGGACCTGTGGTGAAGTTCGTACAACTGTTTGTTCCGTTTGTGTGCGTATAAGATCCGGTTGTTGACAAACCCGTACCTGATAAAATAGTTGTGGCTGCTCCGCAAACAACAGGGGAAGTTATTGTAACACCTAAAGCATCTATTGGAACTGCTGTTGTGAATGTTAAAATACCTGTATTGATCCAATTAGGCTTAGTCGCTAAATTCTGTCCAACGGAAAAAGAATTGCTTACACCTATGGCACTGGTACCGTCAAATGTTATTGCACCGTCCATTTGTATTGAACCTACAGATGTCGTGGCCGTTCTTGTTACCGTGTAAGGGGTACCGTTAAAAGAAGAATTGGCATCGAATATTACCGAATCCGAGGTGTTGGGTATTGCTGCCGTGCCGAGATAACCATACATCAACGAAGAAGGTGTCGCGGTTGCTCCAGCCAACAAAGTGAAAGATGTTTTGGCAACAGTTGAGCTACCTGACGATGTGTTAATTTGTCCTATTTGAACACCGAAAGAATTGTATATTTTAGAACTGTTGGGCAAAATTACACCACCGCTCGGAGATTGTATGGTCAATGCTGTTCCAGATATAGTTCCCGTAAAATTTGCTCCTGAAACGGTACTCCAATTACCTGTAGCTGTTGACCATGTTCCTGTACCACCAACCCAATATTTATTAGCCATATATTATGCTTTAACTCCTACTGCCACAACATCCCAAGTGCTATCAATATTATTATAAACACAACCAATATAATGAGTTTTACCTGCTACTGTAGTTGTAGGTAAAGTAACCCCAACCACACTAAAAATACTATTCCAAGTAATACCTTTAGCAACTCCAGAATCTTTTAATCTAATTAAAAGTTTTTGTCCTTCAATTGGTGTTCCAGTAGGAGCATTAATAGTAAAAGCAGTATCTATAATATAATAATTAGCCTGTACTGAACGTCCTGTAGTTCCAACATTTATAGTTGCTGAACTGAGTCCAGTTAAAGAATTAGTACTAACATTAGATATTGTAGTCCATGATGGTGATGAACTAGAACCAGATGAAGTTAATACCTGACCCGCGTTTCCCGTTCCTGATGTTCCTAATGAAAGGGCTCCGGAAGAGGACAATGATAGCAAAGATGACGACCCAACACCACCATTATAAATCGTTAATCCATCTGATGGCCCAACACTAATTCTTCCAGAACCTGTTACATAATCAACAACCACTCCATCAGAATATGTTCCAGTATAATTATTTGAGGAATAAAAACCATTATTTGCAACGACAGATCCAACTTTTAATCCATCATAGGTTGCACTAGATAAATTTATTCCATTTGCTGTTGGTTCTGTTGTAACATTAGAAAACAACTTCCAGATACCATCAGTATGATCTCTAACAAAACCTGTGTGTTGATATGTTCCATTATTAAAGTGTCCCACAAAACCAATATCATTAAGGTTAGCAGGGTTTCCAGTAGCCATGTAAATTAATGAATCACTAATCTCAAAGTTGTTAGCAGATATTGTTGTAGTATTTCCAGAAATATAAACATTTCCAGAAACATTCAAAGTTCCGCCAATATAAACGTCTTTTGAAATTCCAACACCACCAGAATATATGACAGGAGCAGTTCCTATAGCGGTTGCATTTGTTGGATCTGAAAATTGAGTAGAAGTTCCATTGATTGTTGGGGATGTTATTGTTGGAGAAACATTGGATAATAGCCCAGTTCCTGTTCCCAATACAGAATATGAAGTTCCCCAAGTAGATCCTGTTGAATAAGCTACACCAACACCAGGATAAATTGTTGGACCTTGAGGACCAGTAGCACCCGTTGCACCTGTTGCACCTGTTG
>CAIWDF010000204.1 GCA_903911435.1 uncultured Bacteroidota bacterium | reverse complement strand
TTACAATTATTTGAAGCAACAGGTCAAATTAGTATCGTTTATCAACCTGTTACCCCAGCTTCTTCTTTTACAGGAGAGGTTGGAATAACTGGCGCATCCGTTGCTGATTTTAACAACAGAACAACAGGTTCAGACTGGTCATCAACAACTGCAGGTAGTTCAAACTCTGCTCAAATGACATTTAGTCCATCTGTGTTTCCTGCTAACGGCTTAACTTACACATGGACACCTCCAGCATCCGCTGCAACGTATGCCTGGAGTCCTTCTACCTATTTAACCTCTACCACTGGTAGCCCGGTTAATGCAAATGTAATTAATTCCGACATTACATACACGGTAGTTGCTACTGCAGGCGGTTGTAATTCTTCATCAAGCGTTACTGTTACAGCCGGGGCTGCACTAGTGGTTGCTCCAACAGCAACACCACCTGCACCTGCTGCTTATTGTATTCCTACAATGTATGTTTCCGACCCTTATACTTATATAAATGAGGTTACTACTACTGGTGCTTCAGTTAACATTACTACTGCTGTTGATGCTGGATATACCAGTACATCAGGTCCTGGGGTGAGTTATTTTGCAACACCTGCAATTACTGCAGCAGCTGGTAATGCATTCGCTCTTAACCTTACCTCAGCAGGATCAGGCAATATGGCCTATTATTCTGTTTGGATTGATTATGACCAAAGTGGAGTATTTGATGCTTCAGAATTAGTGGTGAATAATGTTTTTGCAAATAACGTTCTTACTACTTTTAGCATTGCAGTGCCTTCAACAGCACTTAATGGTCCTACCCGTATGCGTATCATTGATTGGTCAAATGGTGCTGCTCCAGGAGTATGTGCGAATCTGAGTGGTTTTTACGGAGAAACAGAAGACTATGTAGTTAACGTAACAGGTGGTGTTGCCTCTCTTCCTTGCCCTAATTCTACATGGACTTTAAATGCCGGTGTTTCCGGTGGTGGAGCTCCTTATACTTATTCCTGGACTTCATCTCCTGCAGGTTTTACTTCCTCTGCTGCTAGTCCTAATGTAACAGTTGGTTCTACTACTACTTATTCTGTTACTGTTATTGATAATTGCGGTACACAAAGTACAAATTCAGTAACTGCTAACGTACAGGTCGTTAATATTGCCGTTACTCCAAGCACAACTACTATATGTGGTGGCTCTGCAACATTAACTGCAAGTGGAGGAACTACTTATTCTTGGGCTCCTTCAGCATCATTAGATGTATCTACTGGAGCTACTGTGATAGCTTCGCCTATAGCTAATACCACTTATACTGTAACTGGTACTTTAGGAACTTGTACCAACACTGCACTTGCTACTGTTGATTATCTCGTACCTCCGGCCATTACAGTTATTAATCCGAACCCTACATTCTGTGGTACTTCTTCGGTGGCTCCAGTTGCACTTAGTGTTTCAAGTGTAAATAATCCAAATTATACATATACTTGGACAGAATCTGCAGGTGCTATGGGAAGTTTAGCTTCTACAAGCGGCTCTAGTGTAAATGCTGATATACTTAACGGTGCTGGATATGTATCAACAACTACATTTGTAGCAACCTACACGGTTACTGCCACAGATGCTAGTTCAGGATGTACCACTAATGCAATAACACATATTAATCAATATTTGTTCCCTGCCTATAGTGCAACTGCAACACCACAAGCTGTTTGTACCGGAGGTACAACTCAATTGAGTTCAGGTTTATCAGCAGTTAACTTCTCTGTTGAATCGATGCCTTATAATTTGTTAACCCCGCCTTCAAGCGGTGTTACTTATCTTGTAACCAATGGTGCAGCCACTGTTGCTCAAGCATCAGGATCTTTAGACGATGGAGGTTGGAGTGCTATTCCTCTTGGTTTTAATTACAACTTCTTTGGAACAGTGTTTAATAGTATTAACGTGGGAACAAATGGAACAATGCAGTTTGGAGCATATAATTCTAGTTACACAGGTGGAATACAACAATATTATGGTTTTGCACCATTTCCATCTGCAGCTAACCCTGCAAATGTTATAGCATGGCTTGCAAATGACATGAACTGCAATGCTTCGAATTCAAATATACTTTATTGGACAGAAGGAATAGCTCCATTAAGAAGGTTTGTAATTCAATTCCAGCATATCAACCAATATTATGTTACTCCTGAAAATAACGGTCAAGTTGTTTTAAATGAAGCAAGCGGAGAGGTAGAAATCCACCTTGGTAATTGCACTTCAAGTAATGCATGTTATGTAGCAGTGCAAAATGCAGGTACTGTTGGAGCTTCTGCTCCTGGCAGAAATGGATTTACAACTGGAATTTCAACACCAGAAGCCTGGAAATTTATACCTCCAGGAAGTTATACATTTGCTTGGTCACCATCTACTACTTTAAGTGATGCAGCGATTGAAAATCCAGTGGCAACACCCACTGCAACAACTCTTTATTCCGTTTCAATACAGGATAACTTATCTGGTTGTAACAAAATAGACACAGTTTCTGTAATTGTTGAGACAATTCCATCTTCTCCAAGCGTGGTAGGAGGAACCAATTGTGGTCCTGGTGTTGTCAATTTATCAGCTGCATTGAATTCGGCAGATCCAGCATACTATACTTTAAGATGGTACAATGCATCTACTGGAGGAACACTTGTTAATACTGGAACCACTTATAGTCCTAGTATTAGTTCAACTACTACTTATTATGTAGAAGCGTTCAATGGAGCTTGTGCTACACCAACTCGTGTGCCTGTAACAGCTACTATCTTTAATGTAGTATCAACTATATCTGTACCATCATCAACACCAGTTTGTTTTACTTATGGAACAACCCTAACTGCTTCTGCAACTGCAGGTGCTGATGCAATTACTTATAGTTGGAGTCCTGCAACTTATTTGGCAAGCACTTCAGGAGCTACCGTTACAGCATCGTCTGTTACTTCTCCTATTGACTACACTGTAACTGCAACTTCATCGAACAACTGTACAAACACTGCAACCGCTTCGTTAACGATAGATGCATTACCAGTAGGTTCGTATTCAGGTTCTACTGCAATTTGCGATAATTCAACTACTGCAATTACTTTAACTTCTGATATACCAAGTACATTTACTTGGACAGCATCAGATATTACATTAGGTGGTATAGCTATTTCAGTTCCAGCGACTGGAAGTGGAAGTACAATTGCAGATCAATTGCACAATGCGACTTTCGCACCACGTGTAGTGAGATATGTAGTTACTGCAAATTCTATTACAACACCTACCTTATGCCCATCTGCATCATACGATATAGATGTAACCGTGAATCCTACACCGGATGCTTCTGCTAGCTATTCTAGCACATCTATCTGTAGTGGCTTACCATCAAACGTAGCTTTGAGCTCGTCTGTATCAGGTGCAACCTTTGATTGGTTCGAATCGAACAATAGTGGAATCGTATCGGGAACCTCCCCAATATCAAGTGGAGCAACTATCGATGATGTATTGGGCAATACCACCAATACCACAGTAGGAACCATTAAGTATACCGTAACACCAACAGCCAATGGATGTGTTGGAACAGCGTTGTTAACTTCTCAAATTTCTGTAAAACCAACACCAGTAGGAGTATCCACCCCATCATCGGATATCGTATGCGATGGCTATGCCCCAACGTTTGATTTAACGACAGGCGCCCCAGGCATCAATACCTTTGCATGGTCAGCAAGTGGCACAGCAGGAACAAGCGGATTTAGTTCAACCACACAAAGTGGTAACAGCATCTCCGAAGTGTTGTACAACGAT
>CAIWDF010000203.1 GCA_903911435.1 uncultured Bacteroidota bacterium | reverse complement strand
ATCGTTGTACAACACTTCGGAGATGCTGTTACCACTTTGTGTGGTTGAACTAAATCCGCTTGTTCCTGCTGTGCCACTTGCTGACCATGCAAAGGTATTGATGCCTGGGGCGCCTGTCGTTAAATCAAACGTTGGGGCATATCCATCGCATACGATATCCGATGATGGTGTCGATACACCTACTGGTGTTGGTTTTACAGAGATAGTCGGTGTTAAACTTGCATTGGATGTACATCCATCTGCTGTTGGTGTAACTGTATACTTAATGGTTCCAATGTTTGTATTGGTGGTATTACTCAATACATCATCGATGGTTGCTCCACTTGATATTGGTGAAGTTCCCGATACGATTCCACTATTGTTCGATTCGAACCAATCAAAGGTTGTTCCTGATACGGATGAGCTTAACGCTACGTTTGATGGTAAACCACTACAGATGGATGCACTTGGTACGGTGAACTGTAAGTCTGGTAATGGTTTTACGGTAACTACTATTCCGTTTGAGATAGAAGTGGAAGTACAAGTGTTCCCATCCGTTACAGTTGTAACAGAATAAGTAGTAGTGCTCGAAGGCCCAACTGATACTATAGCTGGACTTGAGGTGGCTGCTGGCTGAGAAACTCCATTTAAACTGTAATTCCATGGTGCTGTTCCTGTAAAATCAATTGTCAAATTAGTAGAAGTAACATTCGTTCCTGCTCCTCCTGGTGCACATATACTAGCTATTCCACTCACCGTGGAGGTTGGTAAAGGATTTACTGTTAAGACAGCTGTTCCTGAATTAGTACAGCCATTAGTAGCGCTTACAACGATAGAATAAGTGGTTGTTGCACTAGCCGCTGTAACATTAGCGCTCGCGCCTGTAGTAGAACCTAAGAAAGTAGAAGGACTCCAAGAATATGATAAAGTTGGAGGAGAAAATATATAGGCTCTACCTGAACCAGGCCAAACCGAATTCGCATCTTGAGCTGCAGAAGAAGAACTGGTATGTGAACTTGTATTTACATCATTAAAATCAGTGGAAGAACCAGCTATTCCTACTGATGCATCAATTGATATTTCAGAACCAGTTGTATACACATACTCAATTCTGTTTGTGGTTTCAAAAAGCCAAACTTGGAAAATCATTGAAGTTCCAGTGGCCACACCTCCAAGAGGATGTTCACGAAAATCAACTGTCAATTTTCTATTTGGTGCAGTACCACTAACAATATATCTAACGCCATTTCCACTAGCAGTTTCCAAATCATCCCACCATGGCATCAATATAGGGTATCCTGCCGCAGAAGTGGTGCTATTAGAATAAGCAGTATTAGGAGTTCCCCCTAGTCCCATTAATCCATTGGAACTTGCCCAAAACTGAGTGTAGGTGGTGCCAGCGAAATTAAAATTGAATCCAATATTGGTTAGAGCAGAAGCAACATCATCACTTGTTACCGCTACTATGGTAGTAGACCCAGTAAGACCAGCTAAAGCGACTCCTGTTGAAGTAGTAAAACCATACTGACTAGCACCAGTTGGTCCTGTAGCAGAAACAGAAAGTACACTATTCGTTCCGGAACAGATGGTGGATGGGGTTGCTGTTACCGAATTCATGGTAATACCTTGCATAGTTGAAATAGTTGCGGTAGAAGAAGCCGTACAACCATTTAAAGTACCAGTAACTGTATAGGTTGTTCCCGATACAGGACTTGCGTTAACTAAAGCTCCCGAACTTACATCTAACCCTGCAGTTGGCAACCAATCATAACTTGTGGATGTACCTGATGCTGTCAATACCACCGCATTACCAGGATTGCAATAAACCGATGAACTTTGCGAAACAGAAATACTAGGTGTCTGAATGGTGGTTACCAAAACAGAAGCTGAAGCGGTTCCTAAACAAACATCAGTTACAGTGCATGAATAAGTGTGAGTACCAACTGTTGCATTTATTGTAGCTGTATTTCCTCCGAAAGGAGTGGCATCTTCTGTCCAGCTATAGTTATAAGGTCCAACACCTAAAGTTGGCAATGCAGTGATGGTACTAGAACCCAAACAAGTATTTGAAGAGCTAGATAAACTTAAACTAACAGGTGGAACCTGAGAAATTGTTACCGTTCCCGATACTCCGCATCCATTTGAATTATCTGTAGCGGTTACAGTATACGTAACAGCGGCTGATGTTAGTGTTGCAATAGGACTTTGAATACTAGCATTTGATAACGATGTTGTTGGTGAACCTACCCAATTATAAGATAAGGACATTGTAGCAGGTAGTGAAAATCGATAAGCATCATTTGAGGCAGTCCAAGTGGTTGCATTACGTCCAGTGACTGCTGTCGCTAATGTTCCAGTTGAATTTTCTATTCCCTGTGTAGCTGTAGGATAAGTTGTGGTTACTGAGGTATTGTGAATTTCTATTTCGCCTGTTTGATATAAAATTATTTCTCCAGTTACTGTGCCAGCATAAGATAGTGTTGGTTCCCCTATCCATCTAACAACAAAACGATTTGGGCTTGATAAACTAAAATAGTCTATTTCCCCTGCTGAAGCAGTTAAATCACACCAGCTAATTGCAATTATGTTATTTTCAGTGCTAGAATTTGGAATTAACTGACCTGCACAACAACCTGCACCAGCTGCAGGATCAAACGAAATAAATCCATTAGTGGATATTATTATACTCGAATATGAATTTCCATAAAATGTAAAATTGAAACCAAGAGGAATTGCCGCACTTATTGCATCATCTCCTGTTGGCCCTGCTGATGTTGGTCCTGTTGGTGATACTGCTGCATACGGAATTGAAGTTACATTGTACACTGTTGAAACAGCACCAGCTACGGTTGCCTGTAATTGACTTGTTCCTCCTAAACACATTGTGGTTGGAGTTGCTGTAACAGAACTAAGAGTTGGAGTTGTTCCTACGGTAACATTTATTGTTGCTTGAGCAGAACATGAACCATTGGTTCCTGTCACGGTATATTGCGTATTACTGCTTGGATGTACCGAGGCAGTCTCATTAAACGAACCGGATGTACTTAATGGTGAAGGAGACCAACTATAAACATAGGCGGGGTCTGCTCCAATCGCTGTTAATGTAGCATCTCCACCAAAAGGAGCGCATATAGCAGTATTGGTTCCAGATATTGAAACTACCGGAGCTGCTGTATAAGTTGCCACTACAGCAGAGCGAGGTCCTGAGCAAGATCCATTATTCTCTTCTACGTAATAAGTTGTTGTTGCATTAATCAATGGTGTTGTATATGTACTTCCTGTATTGATGATACTTCCTCCAGATGACACATTATACCAATTCAAAGTTCCTCCACTGCCAGATGCTGAAAGAACAACAGAACCAGTTCCGCAAACGGTACTCGCTCCAACAACAGAAGGAGCTAAAGGATCATTAACACTTACAGTAACTTGTGTGCGTGAAGAAGATGCACAACCCAAAACAGGAGGGAAAGTAATCGTTACTACTCCATTACCATTATTGTTTCCTGCTAAATTTGTTTGATTGGTTCCTCCATTAAAAGAACCTCCTGCATTACCTATGGTATTTAAAGTAGTGATGAATGCGCTACCTCCGCTGTAACCTCCACCATTACCAGCTTGTTGATTACAAGAACCAACATAATTTGCAGGAGCTCCTCCTCCAAATCCTCCAACCTGATAAGAGGAAGTATAAAGTGATATAGGAATTCCTCCTGCTCCTCCTTGTCTAAAACCTGCTCCTCCTGTAAATCCATAGAGTGCATCAGTACCACCAGAGGTATAAAAACCTCCACCACCGCCAGAACAACTACCTGCAGGTGCACCATTACCGGCTGTTCCTGGACTTGTACCTGTTCCTGATGTGGTTATTGGAGCGTTAGTCCCTGTACTAGTGCCATAAGCAGCTCCTCCTCCTCCTGCAGCAATTAAAGGTGTTGCAGTTGCTAATGATGTACCAACACCTACAAAACTTCCTCCCCCACCTGCAGGGTATAATGTAGTAAGTCCAGGGCTTTGACCAGCCAATATCCATAAAGTTTGTCCTGGAGTAACTGCAAATGTTCCCGTCATGCTTGCACCATGTCCTGCGGTTGCACCGGAAACATAACCCCCAGATGCCCCCTTTGCATTAATGGTTATTGAAGTCACACCATTTGGAATTGTATAGCTTTGAACAGATCCTGTGTAAGTGAATGGTGCTGGAGCAGTAGCCGCAATTTGTGATTGTGCATAATATGAGGTGGTTAATAAAGGAGAAACACTGTAGTTTACTCCACTTGCAGTTGAAGTCAATAATGTTCCACCCACAGCTGAATTGTACCAATTAATTGTATTGCCTGCTGAACTTGCGGTAATATTAACTGGAGTTCCAGAGCAGATCACTCCGGGGTTTGTTGCGGTTGGTAGCGATGGAAGTATTAATCCTGTTCCAGCAACCCCAACATTGATGCTAGGTGCACCAGCTCCACCTAATACAATATTTCCACTATAAGCTGAAGCAGATGATGGTGTAAACTTTACATAAATCAATTGCGAGTAGGTTCCTCCCGATTGAGCCAAACTAAGAGAGGTAAAATAATTTATATTGTCTGTTGAATAGGTAAAATCTGTTAATGGATCTAATGTCACATTCGCATTGGTCAAATTATCACCAGTAATTGTAAATGTATTTGCTCCTGAAGTTAAACCAGAACAAACGTTACCAAACGATGCTAAACTGGATGCGGTGAGTGTTGGATTAAGTGACAAGGTTGAGAAAGAGTTTTGAGTACTATAAACAGTTCCTATTCCATCGGTAGCAACTGCTTTATAAAAATATGTTTGACTGGAAGTAAGTCCTGTTAGTGAAACAGAAAAGGCTCCACCAACTTGATTACTACTTGTCACAAATGTTCCTGTTCCATTAACAAAACCAGATGTTGTGCTATATTCTATTCCATATGCAGTCACAGCATTGCATCCTGTTGTATAGGTTCCTGGTAAGGTAGCTAAGCTTGAGGTAACACCAATTGCCGTATTTGCCACTACCAATACGGGAGTATTAATACCACTGCCTGATGGAGCCACATTTACAGTTGTGGCACCTCCTCCCCCAATAGCTATATTAGTATTGTAGGTTGTTATTGCAGTGGGTGTAAACTTTACAAAAACTTGTTGTGAAAAAGCTCCTGCCGCATGAGTTATGGAGAGTGTGGAAGTATAACTACCTCCTGATGTGGTACTGTATGTATAACCAGCAGAGGCTCCTACCGTAACATTGGCAGCTGACAAACTATTACCTGTTATTGTAAAAGAATTAGGCCCAATGGTATTATTAATACAATTAGCCCCAAAAGCAGTTAATGTGGTTGCAGAAAGCACTGCAGGTGGAGTCCAAGTCCAAGTTAATCCTGATGCTGGTAAGATTGCCGCTCTTAAAAAACAAACACTTGCATTTGCTGTTACATTGGGTGCTACCACTGACGCAGCCCACGTGTTAGCTGCTGCAACTTTTCGAGCATTAAAATCAGCATTAGTAGCTCCAATAAGACCTACACCGCCTGATTCATTAGCTGCATCTAAGCATGCATTTGCTGCACCACTGGTAACTTCGGCCATAGGACCATATACTATTTTCACTGTATTTGTACCTTCACTCAAGATGATCTGAAACGTCCAATTATCTCCTGAGTTACCGGAATAATGGTGAACATTTTTCCATTGTACTGTCAAAGTGTGTGATGACCCTGAGCCTTGTGTTAAATACTGGATTTCACCTAACAAAGTACTCACAGGTACTAAATCTGTTCCGTATGCCATGATTACATTTGAGTTAGAAGTTCCAATATTGTTAGGACAATAACCTGTTACAGGTGTACCGCTACCCAAAATTATAAATCCGTTGGAGTTAATACCAAACGTAGAATAGGTTGTTCCGTTAAAATAAAAATTAAATCCTATCGGAATAGCACTTGTAACGGCATCATCCCAAGAGGAGCCAACCGCATTGGCTACTGTTCCTCCGGTAATTGCGGTATAAGTTCCAGCTGCCGAAGAGAACGTATAAGCTGAAACCTGAGCTTTAATATTAAAAGTTGTAAGTAATAAAAGTAAAATCGAACATTGCACTAGTCGCAACATTTTTAGAATTGAAATCGAAAGTTGTGTATTTTTTTTCATGATCTGGGGTATTAATTATGTTTGAACTACTTATTTTAATTTGCAATTTATTTGGAGATAAATACTTTTGACTATAGTTTTCGAGGATATGAAACTGCCAAATAAACAGATAAAAGTTGATGATAAAAACATCTAAAAGGGTTACCGATACTCATTTTTTTGTTCATTCTATTATACATAATTCTGCTTTTTAAAAGTTAACAATTAAATATATTTGGCTAAATTCGTTAAATAAAATTAAAATGCAAATTATTTAACAACTATTTAATGTGTTTCTTAAATTAATTACTAAGATTTCCTTTAAGATGCTTTTTAACTACGAATGGTTGCATCTCTATTAATTGCATTTCCTTGTTATATCGCCACCCTCACAACTTTCTATTTCCCTCCTATTAAAATAATGCATGTCTTTCCGAGCGTAGCGAGGAATCTGTTTGTTAGTTTGAAGAAATTAACTTTCGGTTAAAGTACCGTTTTCACCACCACTTCGCTCACTACCAATTCTGGCCAAGTACCCATGGCTACCGACACAAATTTGCGAGGCTTTCCACTGGTAAGGTATTTAATCACTCCTTTGCGTTTGGGGGTATAATAAAAAGTCCATTTAAAAGGATTCATCTCAGGGTCATTGGCAAGGGTATGAAATATTGCAAACCGCACACCTTCTACCAAAGCACCTGTAATGCTGTAATCAAGTTCGCCAGCTATGTTGCGCACCCCAAGTTTCAACACTGTTTGTTCCAACGGACCTTGTGCATGTGGGTCTTTTGCCATTGGATAGCCCGATTTTTCAAGTATAGCCATATCGCCATTGGCCAACGTATTAATGTAATTGCCATTTAACGTAAGGTTTGCTTGAATTTCTTTTCGTTTGTTTTTCAAATCGCCTGCCTGTCCATCATAATACGTTGCAAGGCGAATGATTTCGTACTCTTTCAGTAGGGTTACTTGCGTGCTTACTGGTACCGCCAACGCAGGAAAAATGAGGGCATTGGTGTTTAGGTTTTTGTTTGTTTTGTCTACTGCGGTTGCGAAATTTTCTTCCGACATCCCTCTCCAATTTGTAATTACTTTAGGTTTACGTGCCATTTTGTTTTGTTTTTTATTGTTAATTTATAGTTATTCATTAGTTGTTGTCAGTTTCATTCCATCTCGAACATTGATTATTCGTTCACTACCCATGCTTGGTTCAATACCATCTGTGTTTGGTGCAAAACCATCTGTGTTTACTCCAAAACCATCTGTGTTTGGTACAAAACCATCTGTGTTTACTCCAAAACCATCTGTGTTTGATGCAAAACCATCTGTGTTTGGTGCAATACCATCTGTGTTTGGTGCAAAACCATCTGTGTTTGGTGCAATACCATCTGTGTTTGCTCCAAAACCATCTGTGTTTGGTGCAAAACCATCTGTGTTTGCTCCAAAACCATTTGGTGTTACTAAAACACCTTAACGAGAAATAAAAAAAGAACGAAAACACTTGTCGATAAGCGAATGAAACTGATTGACACCACGAAATAACAAAATACTTTCGCACGGATATTCAACTTAGTGCCAGTATTTTCTCTAGTTTTTGTATCGCGTAAAAAAGGAAGGAATTAAAAAGAAGATTCGTTGGCTTTTTTGTTGGTGATGATGAAACTGGCTTCAGCCAAGGATTTCACAGCAAAATGTTCTTTTATTTTAGTATAATTCCAATACACCGTTTTCACATCCACACCTATTTCGACCACCATTTTTTTACTCGCAAACCCTCGCTCTCGAGCCAATAGCAGGTTACTCCAAGCAATTGCTAGTTTTTGTATCAGACAAAGTGTTAAAAAATGATGACAACGCTCCAAAAATATGGACTGCTTCTTGTTCGACACATTAGAAAGCTACTTGTATTAGCGAGGATTTTGGCAGACTTAAGTATACTATAATATATAGATATGAGTTTTTAGCCCTTGCAGGTGTTTTTTCACCTGGAAACCCAAAAAGGGAAAACATTACTATTTTAGCTCATCAGCTTGTTGGTGAAAACACCATCAAGGGCAAAAGGCAAACATTCCCACTTAGTACTTGCATCCATTATCGATTGTAAATAATTCGTATTTCATCTAGTCTATATATTCGTATTCCCAAAAAACAAAACACCCCGTTTCGAAAATCGAAACGGGGTGTTTTGTTTTTGTTAGTTAAATGATTTTACTGTTTCACCACGCGTTGTGTGTACAGCACATTGTTATCAACATCTAATACCCTCACGAAATAAATTCCGTTTTGGT
>CAIWDF010000202.1 GCA_903911435.1 uncultured Bacteroidota bacterium | reverse complement strand
TTTCGACATTGCCAACAAGGTGATGGTGATGTACATTCAAACCAAAATTATCGGTCTGCCCGATGATTTGGCAAAAGAAATGGTAGACTCTACCGAGTACCAAACCAAAAAGAAAGGCAAACCCATCATTGCCGACATAAGCGCCAAAAAAGGCACCGAAGCGAATACCGTGACTTTGCGCAAAAAGGTAACAACCGGACGGAAACGGGTTGCCTATATATGGCAAAATGCTACCATTATAGGCGATGGAGCTAATTGGGACTATTGCAAGTTTTCGACTACAGCTAGTGTTACCGTTGATGGGCTTTTGTCGAATGTGCGTTATTATTTCCGGGTAGCTGTGGTGATTGGTGATGTAACAAGCGAATACTCGGTGGTAACTTCGTGCACTGTGGATTAATACAGGCAATAGCGAATAGCGATTAGGCAATAGGGGGTGCTTAATAGTGAATAGCGATTAGCGAATAGGGTGTGCTTGGTGTCTTTACGAAATACGAATATACGAATGCATAGTGTAACTTAGTGCCTATTCGTTAAGGGCAAACAAATTTCTTTCCTGCTGGTTGTTGTAGATTTCTCACTTCGTTCGAAATGACACTATTCATGTGTTAGTAATAGGAACAAAAAAAGGCGGCTTTGCCGCCTTTTTTTGTTTAACCCCCTCCTGAAAACAACTGTCATTTCGAACGAAGTGAGAAATCTCTGACCTAGTTGCAGCATTTTTCTTTGTTGCGTTTTTACAATTGCCAACTGCTTAATTGCAAAATTTCCTTAATACCTATTCGCTACTGCCTATTCGCTACTGCCTATTCTCGAATCGGCTTTTGTTTGACTTATCACCATAAAAAGTACTCCCACAAACATCACTATTGCAGCCACAAATAGCAATACATCCACATAAGGCAAAGTTATATATTGCATAAACGAAACGCCTTGAATCATCAGCAATACTTCGTTGAAGACAATGCCTGATACAAAGATGATGATACCTCGTGTAAAGTAATTATTCATCTTCAGATATTGCTTTAGTACCACATATCCAATAATAAAAACGGTGATAACACCCAGCAATACCAAATGCAAATAACCGATAACTACGGGATGGAAACCAAACGCTATGGTGCCAAGGCTAGGGTAGGTAGATGCGAGTTGCAACAGGAGTTTAAGACTGAGCGCAAAGCCCGACAAAAGGATTAAGTACCTGCCAATTCCAGATACACCCGTTTTCCATTTATCCCATTGTTTGAAAACAGTAGCCACGATGATACCCCAACCTACCAATTGGCCTAAGGCCGAAAGAACCACTATACCATACACCCACATGGGTAATTCCATCCACAAGGTGGACAAAAAGTAAGCAGGTATGCAGGCTCCGGTAAATATCCAGAACACCCACACCAACCATTTGCTAGTAATGTTGTTTTTTCGCAGTACATCCATGAGTAAGCCCATACACACAAAATAAAACCATCCATTGTACTGAAAATGCAGAAAGAAATACACTGCCGACAAATACCAATTTTGATGAATAATATGCTTCGCCATCATAAAAGCAAGCGAAAATGCACCTAATGAAGATAGTGCATTAAAAATCACTCCTGCCTTAAACCACAATATACTATTGGTTCTGAATTCAACCTTGTTCAAATCCTTCCAAACCATGACGGCAAAGAAGTATGAAATAATGATAGACATGGTAGAAAAGCTAATTGAAAACAAACCATATCCTTCGATAGGGAAAGTGATGAGCATACCATAAGCAGCCACCAGATTGAGCAACAGAATCCAATAATATCGTTTAAGCGCGTCTTTACTCACATTCTCGCAGAGCCAAGCCACAATCAGGGTCATCAGTGCTTCGCTTATCCAGCCGGTAAAAGCAAAATGCGAATGCCCATGAAGCAAATGCTTTTGATCAACGATAGGCAAGGCGAAAACAATTTTGTAACGCAGCACTATGCCTATTAATGCCACGATATTTAAATTTAAAAAGGCTATTCGTAGCCATTTACTCACAGATGTTTGCATAATTTTTGTTTTACCTGCACGCTTGGGGTCATGTGCGGTATTTAAATTTATTGTTTACATGAAAACTTTTCCACGACTTATCTTCAGTTTCCCTTTGTCGCACATGTGTTTTATTTCGCGTATCACCGTTTCCACTCTTAGTCCAGTCATATTTGCAATTTGCTGTCGAGTTAAGTCCACAAGATAAGGGTCTTTGTACACATTGCATGGCTTGTTTCTATAATAACAAAGCAATGCCCACACTCTTTCTTCTGGATTTTCAAAAGCCATCGTTTTCAAAAGCATGAATTCATATCGCTGACGGTGAGCCAGCACTCTACTGAACTCGAAATTTATTTCAGGATTTTCTTTGAGCAGCTGAACAAAAAGCTCTTTCGGTAATCGCAAAATCAACGAATCGGTATCCGTTAAGGCTGTTGCAGCATAAGGTCCATCGTCAAAAAGAGGGAGCTCTCCAAAACTTTCATTCGGTTCAATAATACTTTGTATAAACTCTTTCCCATCGAGATTATAATTCACCCATCTCACTCTTCCGTCTGTCAATTGAAAATAAAAATTGCACACACCACCTTCCTGAAAAATAATTTCACCAGCTTTATACTTCTTGTAATTTGCACCCCAGGCAAGCATCACGTTGATATCAATCATACTTGTTGATTAGCTGAAAAGTTGATAAATAGTATTTCTGTTTTTCAATGTTCTTTTTTTAGTCATAACCATCTCTCGAATACAGATGTCATTTCTTTTTTATTGCAACACCTAGCTCGAACAATACTGCAAACTTATCAATTATATTATCGTTACAAATTAAAATTAATAATAATCACGCAATTATGATTGTACGCATAAATCACGTTTTTAAACATTTCTATTATTGCTCCCGATAAAAAATAAAAAGTAATCAAACAAAATTCTTAAATCAATATGAAAAAAATAATTACCATTTCCTCCTTGTTTTCCATTGCTCTATTTATTGCAGCTTGTGGTGGCGACAAATCAGAATCTACCCAATCTGCTGCTGCTGTTAATGAAAGCCCTGCTGCTGGCGGTGTCGAACAATACGACCCTAAAAGAGGAGAAGGTAAATTTAAAGATGTTACAGTTCCCGAAAAATTGGATGAAACAATGGCCGAGGAAGGAAAGAAAAATACCTTTGATGTTAAGTGTTCGGCATGCCACAAACTTACAGAAGAAAAATTAGTTGGTCCAGGTTGGAAAGGCGTTACCTCTCGTTATCAACCAGCATGGATTATGAATTTTATTACGAATACGGATGAAATGATTAACAAGGATCCTGCAGCACAAGCTCAGTTAGAAATTTGCTTGGTACGTATGCCAAATCAAAGTTTAACTGATGAAGCTGCACGTGCTGTTCTCGAGTTTATGCGTAAAAACGATGGGGTTAAATAATTCTAATTACAAACAATAAATTATATAAAAATGAAAAATTACAAGTTTCCAATTCTCTCTTTGGCTATCATAGGTGTCGCCATGAGTTTTAATTCGTGCAAGCCAAAAAGTGTGAGCAATGCAGTTAGCGGTGATGCCGCATCCAAAGTATACGTTGCCCCTGGCAAGTATGACGAGTTCTATAATTTTGTAAGCGGAGGTTTCAGCGGACAAATGAGTGTTTATGGTTTACCTTCAGGTCGTTTACTTCGTGTGATGCCTGTCTTTTCTGTTGATCCCGAAAAAGGATGGGGTTATTCAGAAGAAACCAAACCGATGTTAAATACATCTCATGGTTTTGTGCCTTGGGACGATTTGCACCACGTTCAATTATCAAAAACAAACGGAGATTATGATGGCCGTTGGGTGTTTGGAAATGCTAACAACACACCACGTGTTGCTCGTATTAGTTTAAAAACATTCAGAACCGAAGAGATTATTGAATTACCAAATAGTGCAGGTAATCACTCTTCTCCATTTATTACTGAAAATACTGAATACGTTGTTGCAGGTACTCGTTTCAGTGTTCCTGCCGACAATGATAAAGGCGATGTGCCAATCAATACCTACAAACAAAACTTTAAAGGATACCTAAGTTTCATCAGTGTAGGAAAAGAAGATGGTAAAATGGATATCGCTTTTCAACTTCAATGTCCTGGTGTTAATTTCGATTTAAGTCGTGCAGGAAAAGGTGTTTCGCATGGTTGGTTTTTCTTCTCTTGTTATAATACTGAGCAAGCAAATACCTTGTTAGAAGTGAATGCTTCTCAAAAAGACAAAGATTTTATCATGGCTGTAAATTGGAAAAAAGCTGAAGAATATTTGAAAGCAGGTAAAGGCAAAAAGATGCCAGTAAAATATGCTCACAATACATATAGCGACAAAACACACTCAGCAACTTCTGAAATAAGAACAGAGGTTACAGTACTTGACGCAAAAGAGTTGAAAGATATTTGTTATTTCTTCCCATGTCCTAAGTCTCCTCATGGTTGCGATGTTAATCCTACAGGTGAATACATTGTTGGTAGCGGAAAGTTAGCTGCAATTATTCCAGTGTTTAGTTTCGACAAATTAATTAAAGCAATTGCTGCCAAAGATTTTGTTGGCGATTTCGATGGTATTCCTGTTCTTAAATACGAATCGGTATTATACGGTGAGGTTAAAAAACCAGGATTAGGACCACTACATACTGAATTTGATAATAAAGGAAATGCTTACACTTCAATGTTTGTTTCATCGGAAGTTGTAAAATGGAATATTAAAGATTTGAAAGTTGTAGATCGTGTACCAACATTCTATTCTGTAGGTCACTTATGTGTTGCTGGTGGCGATACAAAAACTCCAAATGCAAAATACTTAGTTGCGTACGATAAAATTACTAAAGACCGTTATTTACCTACAGGTCCTGAATTATCTCAATCGGCTCAATTATTTGATATAAGCGGAGACAAAATGCAAATGATTTTGGATTTCCCTACTATTGGAGAACCTCATTACGCACAAATTGTACCTGCTGATCTTATCAAAAACAATTCTCTTAAAATATTTAAAATTGAAGAGAATAAAAACCCTTATGTTTCAATGGGTGAAGGAGCAACAAAAGTAGTAAGAGATAAAAACCGTGTTGATGTTTACATGACAGCTATTCGTTCGCATTTAACTCCTGATAATATTGAAGGTATTAAAATGGGAGACGAAGTGTATTTCCACGTTACTAACTTAGAACAAGATTGGGATGTGCCACATGGCTTTGCTATCAAAGGTGCTACCAATGGCGAGTTACTTGTGATGCCAGGCGAAACACAAACCTTAAAATGGACACCAGATAAAGTAGGTATTTCTCCTTTCTATTGTTCCGATTTCTGTAGTGCTTTACATCAAGAAATGCAAGGATACGTTCGCGTTTCTCCTGCAGGAAGCAATGTGCCATTAATGTTTAGTACAGGAAAAAATATGCCTTTAGTTGGCGAAACCAACAAAAAATAACTATTACTAAAGGGGTGAGTCGATTGATTATTATGATTGGCTTTCTATAAAAAGTAAAAATTGTTTGTGATTTTTTCATAATAGTTTCTGCTCACCCTTTTTTATTTCACTATTCTTAACCCTTCCGTTTGCTATGAAAGCTAACCCTTTTCAAAATTGGATTAGATACAGTTTACTCCTTTCCAGCGTTTCTTTGGTAATTGTTCTTTTTGTTCCCATGTGGCGTATCGATCTCGATGCTCCTCAATATCCCGAAGGATTGCGCATGCTCATTTACGCTAACAAATTGGGTGGTAATGTCGACATCATCAATGGACTCAATCATTACATTGGTATGAAAACCCTTCATGCGAACGATTTTATGGAATTCACCATTTTGCCATATATCATTATCGCATTCGCGGCTTTCTTTATCCTTACTGCTTTTTTTCGCAATCGAAAACTGCTCTACGCGTTATGCATTGCTTTCGTTAGTTTTGGAATCATTGCCATGGCTGATTTTTGGCAATGGGAATACAATTATGGTCACAACCTAAATCCAGATGCAGCTATTATAGTTCCAGGTATGGCGTATCAACCTCCTCTTATTGGATTCAAACAGCTGTTAAATTTTGGTGCGTATTCCATTCCCGATATTGGCGGTTGGATTTTTATTTCTGTCGGAGCACTTTTACTTATGGCTACTGTGTTCGATTTTTTTAAGAACAAATCTTTAATAAAAATGAACACTATCGTTTCTTTTTCATTAGTTATGGTATTGTTATTTTCAATAACATCTTGTTCCTCCAATCCAAAACCCATAAAGCTAGGTATCGATAATTGTCAGTTTTGTAAGATGACAATCAGTGACCCAAAGTTTGGTGCCGAAATTCTAACACTAAAAGGAAAAGTTTTTAAGTTCGATGAAATAAATTGTCTCCTTTCTTATCTACAAGAAAAAAATATCGGCAGCACCGAAATCAAAGATTTTTATTTTGTCGATTTCTCCTCTCCTCATTTACTTGTTCAACAAACTAGCAGCTTACTTCTCAAGAGCGATTCCCTTTCTAGCCCAATGAATGGAAACATAATAGCTTTCGCCAACAAAGACTCTCTCCTTTTTTATAAAAACAAATTGAAAGGCGAAACAATTCTTTGGAGTCAATTGGCCAATTTCAATTACTAATGCGACTTGTCATTCTATTTTTACTTTACTTTTTTAACCTTGTTTTTTCATCTTTTTCTTTAATAGCATCCACCATTTATGTAGGGCAAAAGACTCCTTTTCATTCCATTCGCCAAGCTGTTATTCACGCTTCTCCCTTCGATACCATTTTTGTTCAACCTGGCATTTATTTCGAACATGATTTAAATATTGACAAGCCACTTTTCGTCATTGGCATCAACCATCCTATTATTGATGGACAGCACATTTATGAAGTAGTTTCTATCCGTGCGAGTCAGGTGCTTTTTACTGGTTTTAAAATCCAACATTCGGGAGTAGGTACTCTGGTTGACCCTGCAGGAATTAAAATTTATAATGTTTCTAACGTTACTGTATCAAACAATATCCTTGATGACAATTTCTTCGGTATCTATACGCAAAACGGAAAAGCTTGTATTATTAAAAACAATACAATTAAATCGTATGGTCAAGCCGAACAGGAAATCGGTAACGGCATTCATTGTTGGAAATCAGACAGCATGCAAATCATTGGTAATACGATAACAGGTCATCGCGATGGCATATATTTCGAGTTCGTCACCAATTCCATTATTTGGCGAAATACTTCAATTGCTAACCTCCGCTATGGACTGCATTTTATGTTTTCGAATAATGATACATATATTACCAATATCTTTAAAAAAAATGGCGCAGGAGTTGCTGTCATGTTCACAAAAGGTGTCACGATGATTAACAATACCTTCGAACAAAATTGGGGCGATGCGGCTTATGGACTTCTTTTGAAAGAAATTTCCGATTCTTTTATCTTCAACAATAAATTTACAGAGAACACGATGGGCATATACATGGAAGGAGCTAGTAGGTGTCAAATGCAAAAAAACATTTTCAAAAATAATGGCTGGGCAATCAAAATTCAAGCTAGTTGCATGGATGTTACCATTACTCAAAATAATTTTTTCGGAAACACATTTGATGTGGGTACCAATGGTACCCTTGTGCTTAATTCTTTCAACGCCAACTATTGGGACAAATACCAAGGTTACGATCTGAACAAAGACAACATCGGGGATATTCCGTATCGTCCTATTAGTATGTTTTCGATGATTATCGAAAAAAATCCTCCAGCTATGATTTTGTTTCGAAGCATCATGGTTTCATTGCTCGATAAAACCGAAAAAATGATTCCTTCGCTTACTCCTGAAAACCTTAAAGATGAAACTCCGCTTTTGAAACCTGTCAAACTATGATACAAACTTCGAACATATCCAAAAAATTTGGCAAATTAATTGCTCTCAACCAAATTAATTTGCAGTGTTCCTCTGGTCAGTGCATTGCACTCATCGGACCTAATGGTAGTGGCAAAACAACTTTAATTAAAAGCATCTTAGGTTTAATTGTTCCCGACTCAGGCGAAATATTATTTAACGGTAAGAATATTTCTAATGATTGGAAATACCGTTCTCAAATAGGATACATGCCCCAAATAGGTCGCTATCCAGACAACATGACCATTGGGCATTTATTAAAAATGATGAAGGACATTCGTAAGCACGAATCAATTGAGCTCGACCTAGAATTAATAAATAGTTTTCAGCTTAATACCATGCTTGATAAGCGGATGTCTAACTTGTCTGGAGGTACTCGTCAAAAAGTCTCTGCGGCACTTGCATTTTTGTTCAATTCTCAAGTACTCATTCTTGACGAACCTACCGCTGGCCTCGACCCGCTTGCTTCCGAAATCCTTAAAGAGAAAATCATCAAAGAGAAACAAAAAGGAAAACTCATTTTGATTACTTCACATGTGCTTTCTGAATTAGACGATCTCGTCACACAAATTGTTTACATGCAAGATGGAAATCTTATTTTTCACAATTCGATTGAAGAGTTAAAATTGCATACCAGTGAAACTAAACTTTCAAAGGCAGTTGCTAAACTAATGACACAAGCACAAAGGAATGAATAAACTTATAAAATACGTTATCATCGATATTCTTCGCAACAAAATTGTGTTGGCATACACTATTATTTTGTCCATTATATCTTTTAGTGTTTTCTCGCTCGAAGACAACACGGCCAAAGGCTTGCTTAGCCTTCTTAATCTCATCTTATTTATTGTTCCTTTGGTGTCCATCATTTTCTCCACCATTTATTGTTATAATAGCTCCGAATTCATCGAACTTTTGCTTAGTCAACCGATACAGCGAAAACAAATTTGGCTTAGTCTTTTCGCTGGTTTAGCCGTTTCTCTGTCGCTGGCTTTTTTATTAGGTGTGGGTATTCCTCTCCTTTGCTTCGAACCTACGCCTACTGGTCTCATGATGATCATTGCAGGTTGTCTTCTTTCTATCATTTTTGTAGCCATAGCGCTTTTTGCTTCAGTCCTCACTCGCGACAAAGCCAAAGGAATTGGTTTTGCTATTTTACTCTGGCTATATTTTACTTTAATATTTGATGGATTAATCTTATTTTTGCTTTTTCAATTTGCAGATTATCCTCTTGAGAAAATCATGATAATTATTTCAGGTTTCAATCCGGTCGATCTTAGTCGAATTATCATTTTATTACAATTGGACGTTTCTGCTTTAATGGGATATACAGGTGCTGTTTTCAAAGATTTCTTTGGAACCAATTTAGGTTTTTTTGTTGCATTGTCTGCTTTGGTTATTTGGGTTTTAGTACCGCTTCAGCTTTCTCTTTATGTTTTCAAAAGAAAAGATTTATAGTACATTAATTTATTTATTATGATACAAGATTTAATAAACAGACGAGATATCGAAAAGTTAATCATCGCTTTTTATGAGAAAGTTAAAATAGATGAAACTATTGGTTATATTTTCAACGATGTGGTCAAAGTAAATTGGGAGAAACACTTGCCCGTTATGTTCGATTTTTGGGAAAACGCCCTTTTTTACACTGGAACTTATTCTCGCGATAACATGAACATTCATCGTCACCTAAGTTACGTTACTCCGTTGAGAAAAGAACATTTTGAACAGTGGAACAAATTATTTATTCAATCAGTTGACGAAAACTTTCGAGGCCCTAATGCAGAACTCGCCAAGCAACGTGCAATTAGTATTTCCACAGTAATGCAAATCAAAATCATTGCCTAACAATCATTCTTCTAAAGTTTCACTAAATAAAAAAAGCGTAAACAGAAGTTTACGCTTTTTTTATTTAATAAGTTTGATTAATACTATTGCTTAGGAGGCAACAATACTCCATCTATTACATGTATCACACCATTGCTAGTTTGTATCGATGCAATAACGGTTGCGCTACCATTCACAATTATCTTACCATCTTTTTTGCTTATTGTAATATTGCTACCATTCACTTGACCTAGCACCTGTCCATCTTGTAGTGCATCTGCCTGATATACTCCCACCGAAACATGATATTGTAATATATCTTGTAGTGCTTCTTTCTTTTCCGGCTTCAACAAACCTTCTACAGTTCCTGCTGGCAATTTTTCAAAAGCTGCATTAGTTGGTGCAAACACCGTAAACGGTCCCGTGTTGCTCAATACATCTACTAATTCAGCTGCTTTTACAGCAGCCACTAAAGTGGTATGATCTTTACTTCCTACTGCTACTTGTACAATATTTTTTGCCGATACATCATCGGCCACTGCCGACTGACCAGCAACAGGTGTTTGTGCCACAGCCTCATTATTTTTGTTCGCGGCTTCACTTTCCTCTCCAGAGCCACATGATGCTGATAAAAGTACTGTTCCCGAAATTGTTAGATAAATTAATGTCTTTCTCATAATATTAGTTATTTTAAGTTATTTTTACAGCCTCAATACTACAGCATCATTTTGTCTCCAATTATGATTCCACGCATAAATCGTTCACTTTCTTTTCTTGAACTTCCGTTTATTAAAATTTCGAATTAAAATATCTCTTTCCCTTTTGTAATGAATGATTTTTAAATTAAATCGCATTATGATTCTAATCACAATTGCGGAGCATTGTCGCGTATACCTTTGCCCAGATTATTAAAAGGAGAATTAAGACAAAGTGATATGCCTGTTGCAAACCTTTTAATTACATAACTAAATAACCAATAAATGGAACAAATAAAGATTATTGATGTAACCATCATCGAACCAAGACGCAAACACCCCACTATTTTCGAAAACTTCGATTTGCTCAAAAGTGGCGAAGGGTTTATTATTCACAACGACCACGACCCCAAACCGCTGTATTATCAATTATTGGGTGAGCGCGGGAATATTTTTACATGGGAATACCTCGAAGAAGGCCCCGAATGGTGGAAAGTGAAAATTGCAAAACTCAACGAAGGCGAAAAAGAATCGACCATTGGCGAATTAGTAACCAAAGATTTTCGCAAAGCCGAAATATTTAAAAAATATGGTTTAGACTTTTGTTGCGGTGGTAAAAAAACACTTACAGAAGCTTGCAAAACCAAAGGGTTGGATGTGGTTCAAATAGAAAAAGAACTCAAGGAAGTGGATACCATTGTGGCCAATCCATCACAAGATTTTAATACTTGGGAACTTGGCTTTTTGGCCGATTATGTGGCCAACACCCATCACAACTACATCAAAAAAGCAATTCCTGTTATCAGCGAATATACTAAAAAAGTAGCAAAAGTGCATGGTGCCAATCATCCCGAAGCCATTGCTATTGCAAAGCTTTTCGAAAAAGTGGCCGATGATTTAATTTCTCACCTTGGTATGGAAGAAAACATATTGTTTCCTTACATCAAAAAACTAGCTGCCGCCAATGCCTCTAAATCAAAAATTCAAGCTTCACCTTTTGGTACTGTTCAAAATCCTATCTATGTCATGGAACAAGAACATGAACTTGCAGGCGATATAATGGAAGAAATAGCAGAGTTGTCCAATCGTTACGAGCCTCCTTACGATGCTTGTACTACTTTCAGATTATCGTATGCCAAACTAAAAGAGTTTGAAGACGATTTGCATCAGCACATCCACCTCGAAAATAACATTCTGTTTCCGAAGGCAATCGAAATGGAAAAACAACTTTCGTAACACAGCCCTAACAGACCTTCAAACGAAGGTCTGTTTTTTCTTTTATAAAAGATGGAGCTAAACAGTAACAATATAAATGCAGATAACACTATGTCAGAAAAAGTACTTCCCGAATTTGTTAAACTCTTAACACCGAATCTGACTGAAGAACTCGATGTGAGAGCAGGATTAGCGAAAGGAATAGATCCATTTAATTTAATAATGGACACTCTTGCCAAAATGCCAAAAGACAAAACACTTAAATTGATTAACACTTTCGAGCCAGCCCCTCTCATTGCCATTCTTAACAAAAAAGGTTACATCCATTTTACCATTCGCCAAGAACCAAAGTTAACATTCACCTACTTAAAACAAGGAGAAGGATTGGAGGCAAAAGAAACTTCAGAATCACCATTGCCAAACCTAAGCAATATAGTCGAATTCGAACAACAAGTAAAATGTTTCGGAGAAAAGATAATTACCATCGATGTTCGTCAACTCGAAATGCCATTGCCCATGATCACCATATTGAACCAACTTGATGTGTTGCCTGCCGATATGTTACTATACGTTCATCATAAAAAGCTACCGCAGTTTTTGCTTCCGGAAATTCAGGAACGAGGCTTCCGTTGGCAAATAAACGAAGTAGCCGAAGGCGATGTGAGACTGCTTATTTACAAATGATGCCTTCCAACACAAACTCCTCCAGAACAGCTAGTGCGGTTCTTCCTTTTTATGCTTTTGGAGTGGTTTCATTCCTTGTATTAACCATTGTTATGCTTTTTTCAAGCAATGCTTTTATAGGACATTATTTTAGTCCAAAATTATTAGCCATTACTCACATTGCCACTTTGGGGTGGGCAAGCATGATTATTTTTGGTTCACTGCATCAGTTGTTGCCCATTTTACTTGATAAAGCTTTGCACAGTATGGTTTATGCCAAAATTACTTTTTATAGCTTTGCTATTGGCATCATAGTATTGGTGTATTCCTTTTGGACATTCTCCCTCGGTATTCCTCTGCAACTAGCAGCTGTATTATTAATTTCTGGAGCCTCCTTTCTTTTATTAAACATCGTATTTACCGCTCGAAACACTGGAAGGCCAGCTATTCATGCAATATTTATAATCACTGCTGCCGGCTGGTTTTGGCTAACCGTTTTCTTAGGAGCACTTATGGCATTTAATTTTACTTTTTCATTTTTGCCCGCAGAACAATTATTTTATTTACGAATTCATGCTCACATCGGCATGGCCGGTTGGTTCATCCTTTTAATCATCGGAGTATCCTCCAAACTTATCCCTATGTTTTTATTATCACCAGCCATGGACACTAAAAAACTGTATTACTCCTATTTTATTATCAACGGAGCATTGCTTGCCTTTCTAGTTGATGCACTAATTTTTAATGAAACTCATAGAGGTGGTATTTATTTTAGCTTAGCAATTATAGGTATAGCAATTTATGTGTTCACCGTGATAAAATCATTCAAATCCAGAGTTCGAAAAGCACTCGATATAGGCATGAAACAAACCTTCCTTGCTGTTCTTTTTGTTTTTCTTCCTATTGTTTTTGGATGGATTTCAACATCAAATTTATTTCCAGTCTCTCCTTTTTTAATGCAAATAACACTCGTGTACGGAGCAAGTTTTTTTATGGGATTTATCAGTTTACTAATTTTAGGACAATCGTTCAAAACTTTACCCTACATCATTTGGCTCGACAAATATCAAAACATGTCGGGCAAAAAAGGCACACCACTTCCAAAAGATTTGTTCTCCGAAAAACTTCTGCGTTATCAGATGGTGGTTTTTATTATCGGTTACATCCTCTTGCTTTCGGGTATTATTTCATCATTAGTTTTGTTAATCACTATCGCAAATTCTATATTAATATTAGCTGCTATCCTTTATGTAATCAATATTTTCAAAATGTTTGTTCATAAACCAGCTTATGCAACCATCACCTAATCTTCGTAATCATGGAATTATATACCAAAGCAGATAATATAGAATTGAATGTTTACAACACTTTAAAAGAAGTAATTGACCCAGAATTAGCAATCAACATTATTGATTTAGGTTTGGTTTACAAAATACATTACGATCACTCCTCTGGTATTCACATACAAATGACACTATCAAACAAAGGTTGCCCAATGGGCGATGTGATTACTGAAAATATAAGATCAATATTGAGCGAACGATTTCCTAATTTTAAAAGCACCATCGAATTGATTTGGGAACCCATTTGGTCATCTGAATTTGTTAGCCCCCATGGAAGAACACTCTTGGGATTAGCCTAAATGTTGTCAAGTTTTTCTCTCCGCTTCCTCCCCATATTTTGCAAAGAGGGCTTATGAGAAAGGAATTTCCATTCTTTTACCTAATTGATCTTTGTTAATTTATTCTCCCAGTTCATATTTTTTTTCAATCCTATGCTAGGATTATTCAAATAATTGTACTTTTGTGCGGAAGTATGACGAAAGTCATATTTTAAAACCAAAAAACTTAGTTAACAAACTAAACTCAAATCATACCTCTTTTATCCTTGCCCCTCTCAGTAGGAGAGGGGTAGGAGGAAGAGTAGAAAGTGATAACAACTATGACAGAACAATTCCCGGCATTATTATTCAATGGAAATCAATTTTCCAACGTCAATGATGCCATTTCTGTTGAAGTAGCCCTCAGCATTGCTGTTAATGGCACCCCATTTACAGTCACCATGCAAACTCCCTGCAACGAAACCAACTTAGTAAGAGGATTGTTATTCACCGAAAACGTTTACAAAGATCTTCATCAAGCGCCTATTATTCGCGTTACATCCACCACCGCTCAAGGCCATATCTTATCCATCAATGCCGAGGTAGCACCTCATTTAATCCGCAAAGATTTTGTAGGTACCCGCAATGTTATATCGGCTTCATCGTGCGGTATATGTGGCAAAACGGAGATAGAGGATGTGAGCAATCTGAAGGTGAAACATACCGAACAACTGCAACCAGCATTGGTTGCGAAGATGTTCGAACAAGTAAGCCAAGGGCAAACCGATTTTCATAAGTCGGGAGGAACCCATGCTGCAGGGGCTTTCACCATTGATGGAGTAATGCTCACGCTTCAGGAAGACATCGGTCGACACAATGCAGTTGATAAAGTTATTGGTCAACTCATCAATAGTGGTCGTTTGGCCGATGCGCGTTGCCTCACCGTTAGTGGGCGCATCTCTTCCGAAATCATTAATAAAACACGTGCTGCCGGCATTCCTTTTCTGGCTGCTGTTTCAGCACCATCTTCGCTTGCCATTGAGCAGGCACACGAAGCAGGCATCACCTTAATGGCGTTTTGCCGAGCTTCTAAATTCACTATCTATTCTCATCCCGAACAGGTGGCAACAGGCATTGGCACTGAAACCCCTATCGTTCAAAATATTTAATCCATGTCGAATAATTTAAGTTACCTATTAGGCCGCAAAGGCATCAACAAAAATTTGTTTGAAGAGCTAGGCAATGCAGCAGCAGAAACAGGTACACCCGATGCACAAACCTTAGACAAACTTCACCTTGATTTTTTGGTGGGCAAATCCACTGTGCATGGTACGGTTTCGTTTTACGATTTCCTAAAGCCCGAAAACAAAGGAAAGAAAGCATACATATGCAATGGCAGCGCTTGCATGACTGCAGGAACTCAACCTGAATTGCTTAAGAAGTTGTCAGCGAATTTTAGTGAAAATGAAATAGGCGAAATGTGTTGCCTTGGTCGTTGCCACGAGAACTCAGCTTTTCATGTGGATGGCAAAAACTTTTCGGGAACAGACATCAACAACATTGAGAATATAAAACAAGGCAGAGTTACCACTGTCGAAAAATACAATGTAGCTTGCAAAGGCACAGCAGTGCTCACCAAAGCAACATTGCCTGTTAAAGAATACTATAAAACCTTCACCACCTTTCTTCAAAAAACTCCGGATGAACTTTTGCTCGAACTAAAAGCATCAGGCCTGAGAGGTAGGGGAGGAGCTGGTTTCCCGATGGCTTTCAAATTAGAGTCGTGCAAAAATACAACTTCCGATTCTAAATTTATTGTTTGCAATGCCGATGAAGGCGACCCTGGAGCTTATTCCGACCGCTACATCATGGAGAATCGTCCTCATGCTTTATTGATGGGAATGATGATGGCTGGCTACATGGCTGGTGCTTCGTGCGGTGTGGTGTATATCCGTGGCGAATACCCAGAGTCGGTGGCTATTATTTCCTCATGTATTGATCAATTGAGAAAAGAAAATCTGCTTGGTGAAAACATAAATGGTTCGGGTTTTAATTTTGATTTCAAAGTAATAAAAGCTCAAGGTGCTTATATCTGTGGAGAAGAAACGGCTCTGCTTTCTTCTATCGAAGGGCAAAGGCCCGAAGTGCGTGTTCGCCCTCCTTATCCTACTCAGCAAGGTTTGTTCAACAAACCAACGGTGGTAAACAATGTGGAGACCTTGGCTAATCTTCCCTTCATTTATGAAAACGGAGGTAAGGCTTATGCGGCCATTGGCACAGCCAAATCCACAGGAACAAAATTAATCTCGTTGGATGGATATTTTCATCGTCCCGGAATTTATGAAGTCGACATGGGTACACCATTGTCGGTGGTTATTCACGAGTTGGGTGGAGGCTTCAGAAGACCAGTGAAAGCAATGCATATAGGAGGTCCGCTTGGAGGCTTGGTGCCAATCAGCAAAATCGAAAATCTTTCCATCGATTTCGATTCCTTTGCTCGCGAAGGTTTCCTCTTGGGTCATGCTTCCATCGTTTGTATTCCCGAAGATTTCCCGTTGATAAAATACATTGAACACTTGTTTAAATTCACTGCTCACGAAAGCTGTGGTAAGTGTTTCCCTTGTCGTTTGGGCTCCACACGTGGCTACGAAATGATTGAGAAAGCACAAAACGAAGATTATAAAATCAACCTTACATTAATGAACGATTTACTCGAAACCCTCGAAACAGGCTCTTTATGTGCCCTCGGAGGTGGACTACCTTTGCCTGTAAAAAATGCAATGAAATATTTCGAGTCGGAATTATCACCCTATTTTAAAAAATAAACCAACATGGAACTTACTGCAACCATCAACGATAAAGTCTATCCGATTATTGAAGGAGAAACCATTCTTAAGTTTGTGAAACGACATTTAGGCAACGATTTTGTTCCTACACTTTGCGATGCACCCAACCTCGACCCTTTTGGTTCATGCCGTGTATGCAGCGTGGATGTAGCGCTTACAGCAAATGGCCCTGCTAAATCAATGGCTTCTTGTCACACTCCCGTTATTCCAAATTCGTTTATCAATACCCATAGCGACCGCATTGTCAAGTTGCGTAAGAACATTGTTGAATTGGTACTCACCGACCATCCTCTAGATTGCCTTACTTGCGAGGTAAACAATAATTGCGAATTGCAAACTGTTGCTGCTAAAGTGGGAGTGCGCGATGTGCGTTATCCCGAAGGCAAAACACATCTCGACCGAAAAAAAGATTTGAGTCATCCGTACATGACTTCCGATTTTTCGAAGTGCATCAATTGTTTTCGTTGTGTGCGTGCTTGTGATGAAGTACAGGGTGAAATGGTGCTTACCATGGCTGGTCGTGGTTTCGACAGTCATATCGTAAAGAGTGATAACAAATCTTTTTTCGATTCCGATTGTGTAAGCTGTGGCGCTTGTGCTCAGGCTTGTCCTACTTCCGCCATTTCCGATGTGTTCGAATCGAAATCGATTGTTGCTGATAAAAAAGTTCGCACCATTTGTACCTATTGTGGTGTAGGTTGCAACCTTGATGTTGCCGTGTTGAACGGAAAAGTAAAATCAATTCAGGCTCCTTACAATGCCGAAGTAAATCAAGGACACACTTGTCTTAAAGGTCGGTATGCCTTCTCTTTCTATAATCATCCCGATCGTTTGCGAACTCCTCTCATCAGACGGAATGGGGTGTTGGAGCCAGCCACTTGGGACGAAGCCTATACTTTTATTGCAGAAAAATTAACAGCCATAAAACAAAAGCACGGTGCCGATTCCATTGCTGGTATTTCTTCTGCACGCTGTACCAACGAAGAGAATTACTTGATGCAGAAATTTATTCGTGCTGTAATTGGTACTAATAATATTGATTGTTGCGCTCGTGTTTGTCACTCACCTACTGCTAATGGTATGCAGAGAGCATTTGGTACAGGAGCTGCTACCAACTCGGTAGAAGACATTAAACATACGGATTGCATCATGATTATTGGTGCTAACCCAACCGATGCACATCCTGTAACAGGAGTTAAACTCAAGCAGTTTGCCATGAAGGGCAAAACCACTATCGTTATTGACCCTCGTAAGACTGAGCTTGCACGTTACGCCACCATTCACTTACAATTGAAACCGGGCACCAACGTAGCCTTGTTGAATATGATGCTTTATTTCATCATCTCCGAAGGTTTAGAAGCAAAAGAATTTATCAATAGCCGCACCGAAGGATATGTCGATTTCCGCACACAGATTCTGAAAACAGACATTGCTGCTATGGAGTTGATAACAGGTGTAGACAGAAACTTGGTAAAACAAGCGGCCTTGGCTTATGCCAAAGCAGGCAGTGCTATGTCTTTTCATGGTTTAGGTGTTACCGAACATTCTCAAGGTTCGTACACCGTGATGTTGATTTCCGATTTAGCTATGATTACCGGAAACATTGGAAGAAAAGGAGTCGGGGTGAACCCCCTTCGTGGACAAAATAATGTGCAAGGCGCTGCCGACATGGGTTGTCAACCGCACTTGGGTGCAGGTTACATGAGTTCGTACGACCCTGAAATAAATAAGGAATATGCTTCATTCTATCAAACAAAAATACCATTCAGCAAAGGATTAAAAATTCCTGAAATGTTCGAAGCCTCTATTGACGGTAAGTTGAAAGCACTTTGGTTGATGGGCGAAGATGTAGTACAAACCGACCCGAACACCAAGAAAGTGATAGAAGCAATGGAAAATCTTGAATTGCTTGTGTTACAAGAATTGTTCATCACCGAAACCGCTAAATATGCTACTGTTGTTTTACCAGGCGCATCCTTCCTCGAAAAGAGCGGCACGTTTACCAATGCCGAGCGCAGAATTCAGCGTGTTCAGAAAGTAGTTGAACCTCTATCGGGAACCAAAAGTGATGGTGAAATCATGGTCGACATCATGAACAAAATGGGATACCCTCAACCCGAGTTTAAGCCCGATACGATGCTCGAAGAGATTTCTAAAATCGTTCCTTTCTTTGCAGGTGTGAAATGGAAAGACCTTGGAGAGAATGGAAAACAATGGCCTGTATTAAAAAGTGGAGGCGATACACAAATACTTCACAAGAAAAAATTCCATCGCGGAAAAGGAAAGTTTCATTATTTCGATTATAAAGAAAGCAACGAAACCACTACTCACGACAAGGAATATCCTTACATACTCACTACTAATAGAGAATTGGAACATTACAACTCAGGCACCATGACCCGCAGAACGGGTAATGTGGATATTCTTACTGAAGACGTATTGATGATGAATGCAGCAGATGCATCCAAACATCTCATCAACGATGGAGACATGGTTTGTGTGGAGTCGCCACGAGGCAAGGTAGATATCAAAGCAAAAATAACTGACCAGGTGAGAGCAGGAATTTTAAGTACTACTTTCCATTTCCCTGATTTAATGCTGAACATGATTACCAGCGATGAACACGACAGCGAAGCTTTGTGTCCTGAGTACAAGATAGTGGCGGTAACCATCCGTAAAAGCAAAGGACAGTACAAAAACAATTAGTAATTATTAGGAGGGAAGCTACACCCAAACATCATTCAATAGAAAAAGCCAAGGTTAACTATTAACCTTGGCTTTCTTTTGTGATTTTATTCTACGATTTATTTTGAATTCCAATTTATTGCTACAATAATTTCGTTTCTTCTTCCTAATAATTGGAAAGGTGGATTATATCCTAAAAAACGGAAGTGTCCGTAGTAAAATAGGTGGTGTTTTTTTAAAGCGTTTTCTAGTATTTCAGTGTGCTTAATAATCTGCTCAGTTGATGCAAATCCACCAAACCTAATAGCAGCCACATATTCATCTGGAGTAGTATTAAGAATTATATCCTTATTGTTGGGCAATGGCAAATTGTCTTTCGTATAATTGGAAGGCATCACAAAACTCATAGTCGACCCTGTATCACTTATATCCATGTGGACAGGAGAAGTCATTGCAATTTGTTTATTTTCTTTATTCCCACCAAAAATATACCCTGCCAGCTTACTAAAGCCCGTACTTCCTAGTTCTTTATACGTTCTAGCTGACGAAGTAATGGTTGCAATTGTAGCCGAAGGATAATATCTAATTTCAAACTCTTGTTCTTCCTTAATTACTTTGTAAGCCTGTGTTTCTGATTTAGCTGTTGCCATAGATATATAAATTTGAAATACGAAAAATAGTCCAAGTAATATACATGCTACTATTAAGACTATTTTCATACATCTACTTACTAAACTGTTTGCTTTTTTGTAGCATTGTAAACTGGATAATCTGTGTACCCTTCTTCACTTGCGGAATAAAACATATCAACTGAAAGTTTATCCGACAAAGGCAAATTATGTGTCAATCGATCTACAAAATCAGGATTATTAATAAATGGTCGGCCAAAACCAATCAATTGGCAGATACCGCTTTTTATATCTTCTTCTGCTCTCATCTTATCATAACCTCCACAAAGAATAATTGTGTTTTTAAAATTACTTCGAATACGCTGTTTAATTTCTAATGGGACAATGGGCGAACCCATTGACGAATGGTCGACCAAATGAATATAGGCAATATCAATTTTATTAAGCTGTTCTGACAAATAGTTATACGTTGCATCTATTTCAGGGTAATGAGGCATATCGCTTGCAACGCCATAAGGCGACAATCGAATACCTGTTTTTTCTTTCCCTATTGCTTCTGCCACTGCAGTTACAACTTCTAATACAAATCGACAACGATTTTCAATACTTACCCCATATTCATCTTTGCGAATATTACTTATGGGTGACAAAAATTGTTCTAACAAATAACCATTCGCACTATGCAATTCCACTCCATCAAATCCAGCCTCTATAGCATTTTTAGCAGCAGTAACAAATTCTGCTTTTGTATTAATGATGTCTTCAGCAGTCATTGCTTTAGGTATAGCAAAGTCCTGCAATTGTTTTTCGTCCGTCCATATTTGTCCAGAAGCTTTCACTGCCGAAGGCGCAAGTATTTCGGCTCCTTTAGGCATATTCAACGGATGGCTTATGCGCCCTGTATGCATTATTTGAATACATATTTTTCCTTCCTTATTATGAACTGCAGTAGTAACTTTTTTCCAGCCTTGCACTTGTTCTTTATTGTATATTCCAGGTATTCGAGCATAACCTAGACCATTAGCCGATGGAGATGTACCTTCCGTTATAATTAATCCTGCACTTGCTCGTTGTTCGTAATATTCGGCCATCAAGTCGTTCGGAATATTTCCAATTGCTCTGCATCTAGTCATTGGAGCCATTACTATTCTATTAAATAAATTTGTTTCCCCTATTTTAATTGGTGTTAATAATTTCATTTTCTTGATTTTTAGTATATTTATTTTAATTTTTAATAATGTTGCAAAGGTCTAAAACTTTTAGGAGTAAGTGTTGTACATCTTAGAAAATAATATACATAATTCTCACTCTTTAATCTTAATCACAAATGGAAAATCGGAATCATTTTTTTATTGGGATATATTGTTGATTACGAAAATATTTTTTGAAAGGCCAAGAATGTTTCAAGGCTTCCATATTCTCATTGAATCCCGCTGCACCTGACCTTATACTTTTCATGCTTTCTTGAAGATCAAGAACTATTGTAGTGTCCTTGAGTAATCCGCCAATAGAACCTTTCCCGTTTTTCAAGTTTTCAGAAATGGTTATGAAGTTGCTTGAGATTATGGATACCGAATCGCTAATAGAATGTAAGTTAAAAAGAGTTTGCTTGAGTGAATGAGAAAATGTAGTGTCTTTGAGTATCGCCCCTATCGAACCTTTTCCCGATTTAATGTATTTTATCATTTTGCTGAAATCATCCGATATTACTTCGGCAAACTCATACCTTGGTTTAAAACCTTCTTTTAAAAAACGAACTACAAACCCATAAAGTTCACCTGTTTCAACAAGTAGAGAATGAAGTGCCTTTGATTTCATTTTTTAAAACTTTGAATATTTGCTTTGCAGCAAAGGTCTGAGCTTTCAAAACATAATTATTACATAATTCTTAGTAAAAATTAATTAATTCACAGAATATTGAAATCAATAAGTAAATTGATTTACATACCCATTTTTGCTCCTATAATAAATCAATTTTTTGGGAATGAATTCTGAAACAGGAATTCGTTTTACCGATTCCATTTCGTGTCAAATTTAAGATTTTGACACAGTTTATTGAATAGACTCGGCTTTTTTTGTCCTATTTAAGAATATTCATTATTCATTTAAGGATAATGGTTATTCATGTTAGGATAATCATGATTCTAGTCAGGATAATCATTACTCTTGTTAAGATAATCGTTACCCTTGATAGAATAATCATCATTCTTGTTAGGATAATCATTATTCTGGATAGGATTATCATTATTCTGGATAGAATAATCATTACTCTGGTTAGGATAATCATTATTCTGAATAGAATAATCAACATTCCTTCAAAAGCCCTATAAAATCGAGATTCTTTTTTTTAGATTGGGGGGTAAAATGGCCTTTAGAGGGAGAATTTGGCTTAGAAAGGAGGTGGTTTGGGTGAAAAATCGAGTGTTTACAATAAATTATTAATGTTTACAACGATCAAAAGGACTTCAACATCAAAAATGATTTTTAATAATAAATAATAGGAAGGAAGTCCACATCAAACACCACTAAATAGAAAAAGCCAAGGTTACAATTAACCTTGGCTTTCTTTTTTAATTTTTGCGGACCGGACGGGACTCGAACCCGCGACCTCTGCCGTGACAGGGCAGCATTCTAACCAGCTGAACTACCGATCCAAAAATTGTTTTTGTTAGAATTGGAGTGCAAAAATAGTTTTATTTTCAATACCACCAAGAAATAAATAAAAAAAACATTGTTTTATACGATTTCCCCAATCAAATCGTAATCTTCAGCCGATGTTATTTTTACATTAGCAAAGCTTCCGATGCTTATTTTGCTCTTATTAGCCTTCACTAGCACCTCATTATCTACTTCCGGTGAATCGAATTCGGTGCGCCCAACAAAATAATCGCCTTCTTTTTTATCAAATAGAACTTTAAAGGTTTTTCCAACTTTTTGCTGATTGATTTCGAGCGAAATGTTTTGTTGCAAATTCATCACGGCTTCTGTTCGTGCTTGTTTTGTTTTAGCTGAAACGTTGTCTTTTAGTTGGTAAGCCGAAGTGTTTTCTTCATGCGAGTAGGCAAATATGCCAAGTCGCTCGAATCGAGTGGCACTTACCCATTCCAACATTTCTTCATGATCTTTTTTAGTTTCTCCCGGATATCCAGCTATTAGAGTAGTTCGGATGGCTATGTCAGGAACTTTGTTTCTAATTTCATTTACCAAGTCAATTGTTTTTTGTTTGGTAGTGCCTCTGCGCATGCTCTTCAACATGTTATCAGTAATGTGTTGCAAGGGCATATCGAGGTAGTTACAAATGTTTTTTTGTTCGCGCATCACATCCAAAATATCCATTGGAAACCCACTCGGAAAGGCATAGTGCAGGCGTATCCATTCTATTCCATCAATATCTGATAGGTGTTTCAATAACTCTGAAAGATTCCTTTTTTTATAAATATCCAATCCATAATAGGTCAAGTCTTGGGCAATTAATATCAATTCTTTGGTGCCGTTTTTCGCCAAGTGTTTGGCCTCTTTCACCAGTTCTTCTATCGATTTCGAAACGTGTGCTCCACGCATCAAGGGGATGGCACAGAACGAACATGGTCGGTCGCATCCTTCGGATATTTTGAAATACGAATAATGGTGAGGTGTGGTTAAAAGTCGTTCTCCAATCAACTCGCGCTTATAATCAGCTTTCAAGGTTTTAAGTAAACGAGGCAATTCACGTGTACCAAAGTACCCATCAATGTTCGGAATTTCTTTTTCTAGTTCTGGTCGATAGCGCTCGCTCAAACAACCAGTAACGTATACCTTGTCAACCAATCCAGCCGTTTTCGCATCCGAATAGCGAATGATGGTATCAATACTCTCTTGTTTGGCATTATCAATAAAACCGCAGGTATTAATGATAACAATGCTCGAGTCGTCCTTAAGGCTTTCATGTTCCACATCAAAGTTGTTGGCCTTTAGTTGTCCCATCAATACTTCACTGTCCACAATGTTTTTCGAACAGCCCAGCGTCACCACATTTACTTTATTCTTTTTAAGTGTTTTTGTTTTCAAGGTTAATTATTTTAATTCGTGGCAAAAGTACGCCAAAACAACTACAAATCTTTTATCTTCTTATTGGATAAATAATAGTAATTTTGTGAGCAATAATTCCGCTAGGTTATGAAAGAGAACAATAATTCGAAAATTATATTGGCAGCATTGGCTGGAGCCGCAATTGGAATTGCCATCGGTTATTTCATGAATTCAAATAAAAAAGATGAAATTTTAAATGATATCAAAGAAGGAGCATCAAAATTGAAAGATGATTTGTCCAACAACCTTGATAACCTGAAAACTACTGTAGAGGATCATTTCAAAAGTCCAACTTCATAAGATGAGCCAAGAACCATCTTTTTTCGAAGAACTCAAACAGCTTGTCATGGCTTATTTTGAGGCCAAAGTTCAATTGTATAAAATTGGTGCTTACGAAAAAATAGCAAAGGTTACAGCTGTATTATTTTCATCCATTGTCATCACCATTCTTGTTTTTTTTCTACTCTTTTTTCTCAGCATAAGCGGAGGATATTACTTCGCATCCTTGCTTAATAGCAATGCTCTTGGATTTTTGATAATATTTGGTATTTATGTTTTACTGCTGTTAGTTGTAATCTTCAATCGTAAAAAATTATTGGAGAAATACATTGCCGATAATGTGATTGAACAACTTTTTGATAAAGATGGCGATGAACAGTGAACCAATAAAAATTACCAATCTTGCATCGCTGCAACAAGAAAAACAGCGTTTAAAAATGTTGTGTTCGTATCAAGAGAATTTGTTGAAAAATAAAATAAATTTCGTGAAACAACATTCTGGTCAACTTATCTCCGAAGAGTTCTTACCTTATGATGCTGGCCAGAATTCAAAAATTAATTCCATCATGGACGTTGCCAATGAATTCATTTTTGAGAAATTTCTAGGACTTGATTTGAATGGGAAAAATAAATTATCAGGAGTATTGATTAAACTAAGTGAAGTGATGATTGTTCGATTGTTTAATAGTTTTAAAAAGAAATAAAGTAACCCAATTTATGTTAAGAGTATTAAAATTATTAGTTGTATCATCCCTCGTTATCATTCTTGTAGCAGGTATATGCTTATTTCTTTTCCCAAATAAAGTGATTCCTTTATTCATGCCTTCTATCGAACAGATAAGCGACATCAGCGCAGATGTAAAGAAGGATACTGCCTATGTAACCACTAAATTGGTTGCAAAAAACAATACTTTTCTTTCAATTAAGATGGATACCTTGAAGTATAAAATCTCCTTCTCGAATAAAATTTATTTTCAGAATAAGCAAGCGTTGGGTATGATGATTAAGCGATACAATAAAGACACCTTCGAGTTTTCATTCAAAGTGCCATATACCCACATTTTGGCAGATATGAAACACGAACGGGAACGGAAAGATAGTACCAATTTCCTCACCAATCTTAGTCTCCAATACTCTACATTTTTTGGTAAAGCGGAGCTACCGATTGCTGAATCGGGGATGATAAAAATTCCTGAACCACCTCAAATTGAGGTTCAAGATGTGAAATTCAAAAAGCAATTGGAGTCAAAGGATATTTTGGCAGAGGTTCGCCTAAAAGTGGTTAACAATAGTGTGTTCAGCCTTAAGATTAAGAAGGTGAGTTATGCTATTCGAATCCAGAAATTCGCGAGTGTAAAAGGAAGTTATACTAAGGAGCTTAGTTTTAAAGGAAATACCAAAACCCATTTTAGCCTGCCGGTTGAGATAGAATTAAAGAATCATGACCAATCTCTGATGAGTATACTCCGAAGCAACGACACTTACCACTATGTTTTGGTGGTGGATGGAATCATTAATTCTTCAGACTATAAACAGGAGCATTCGACCAAACTTAGACTGATAAAAGAAGATGATGTAATGTTGATGCAGTAATGCTTATTGCTTGAACAAACTATCAACAAACTCGTTTTTATTAAACACCTGCAAGTCTTCCATCTTTTCGCCAACACCAATGTATTTTACAGGTATTTGAAACGAATCGGAAATACCAATTGCTACACCGCCTTTGGCAGTTCCATCTAGTTTAGTGAGGGCAAGAGCATTCACATTAGTGGCTGCAGTGAACTGTTTACATTGTTCTATAGCGTTCTGACCGGTAGAAGCATCAAGAACAAGAAGGATTTCGTGGGGGGCATCAGGAACAATTTTTTGCATCACATTTTTTATCTTGGTAAGCTCATTCATCAAGTTCACCTTGTTGTGCAAGCGTCCGGCTGTGTCGATAATGACAATATCGATATCTTTTGTTACGGCAGAGCTTAAGGTATCAAAGGCTACAGAGGCAGGGTCGGCATTCATACCTTGCGATACAATAGGTACACCCACACGTTCTCCCCAAATTTTTATTTGATCAACAGCTGCAGCCCTAAAGGTATCTGCAGCGCCTATCATCACTTTCTTTCCCGATTTTTTAAATTGATAAGCCAACTTACCAATGGTTGTAGTTTTTCCAACGCCATTTACCCCCACCACCATGATGATGTATGGCTTTTTATCACTTGGAACGAAGAAGTCTTCTTTTTCTTCTAACCCATTTGAAACAAGAAGCTCTGCTATTTCATCTCTCAGTATTTCGTTTAGTTTCGAAGTCTCCACTCTTCGTTCTTGCGCCACTCTTTTCTTGATGCGGTCGATAATGCGAAGCGATGTATCGACCCCAACGTCTGATGTCAATAATATTTCTTCAAGGTTTTCGAGGACTTCATCATCCACGGTAGCTTTGCCCAAAATGGCATTGGCAAGCTTACTGAAAAAGGTTTGCTTGGTTAGGAAAAGACCTTTGTTTAAAGATTCCTTTTTCTCTTTACTGAAAAAACTAAAGATACCCATTGTAAAGAATAAGGTTAATAATTTGGAAGATAATGTTGATTAGAATGATGCAAGGAGATTAAACAATAAAAGCTCCCTTTTTTGAGGAAGCCTTTATGTTATGATGTAATAGCCTTGATTATTTACTAGCTAAAAAATCTTTGATGTGATCGTTATGTACAATCTCTTCTTTAAATGTATAAGCACCAGTTTTTGGTGATTTAGTCATTTTAATAACTTTTGTAAAGTCTTTTCCTTTACCTGATTTTAATGTTGCAACTACTTTCTTTGCCATTTTGTTTTATTTTGATAATTTGAAAATCTTATTGTTTAATAACATCTCTATTGATGTTTCAAACGAACCAAGGTTCAAATTGATTATTTAATTTCTTTATGAACAGTTACTTTTTTCAAAATTCGATTGTATTTTTTCAACTCCAATCTTTCTGTTGTGTTTTTCTTGTTTTTAGTTGTAATGTAACGAGACGTTCCTGGTTTCCCACTGTCTTTGTGCTCTGTACACTCCATTATTACCTGGATTCTATTGCCTTTTTTTGCCATTTTGTTTTATTTTATTATGTATTTAAAGTGAAATAAGTTATGATCTAACGTATTCCAAATTCTTGCTTATTTTTTTAAAAACCCTTGTTCTCTAGCTTCTTTCAGCACCGCTGTAATACCGTTTTTGTTGATAGTACGAAGTGCCGATGTAGATAAACGAAGTGTAATCCATTTTTTTTCTTCAGGTAAAAAGAACTTTTTTACTTTAAGGTTTACATTGAACTTACGTTTGGTTTTAGTGTTAGAGTGAGAAACTTTGTTTCCTACAATAGCTTTTTTTCCTGTTATTTCACAAACTCTTGACATGTTGTTTTCTTATTTATTTATTCGTTTTTTAAAATTTGGGAGTGCAAATATCGCATTATTTCTCTAACTGACAAAAAAAGATTAATAATTCTTTGAAAAACAATTCTTTCTTTTTCGACCCTACCTAATATTTATCGTAGCAGGTATTGCAAGGATTAATGAGATTGCTATTGCCAAGAAACGCTGTTCGCTCAGTATTGTATTGGGTTTCCAACGATTCTAACTTAGCTTGTTGAAGAAATAGTTCGGGTGTGTTTTTGTTTGGATCAGTGAGAAGTGAGGCAAAAAGATTTTTTAAGTCTTTTATGGCAGTTAAGGCATAAATCATGTTTTTAAGGTTATTGTATTTAGGATTTACTGTTGCATCTTTTCCTGCTGAGGTTATTTCTTTCTTACTTGCTTCCAAACAAATGTTCCAACTATTAATCATCAGGGAGTCGTAATTGTTGTTCACATTCAACCATTCACCTTTGCATTGTTCGGTAGTTTTTTTAGCCATCGCATTCTTCGATGGGTAATTGATATAAGTTGTTCCTTGATTATCTTGCATATTTACCGAAATAACCAAATCTTCTCCTGGTTTCCTATTTAATACAATCACTTTTCCTGCAGCATCAATCAAGGTGTTTTCTTTTAAATTGATAGGATTCACCACCTCGGCACCATACACAATCACTTTCTTTATTCTCGAATCTTTGATGGCTCCATTAGCTTCGTATCGAAGTAAAAGACCCAATTTATTTCCATTATTGGAAACTAGGGTGATGGAAAGTCCTGTTTTTGCACATTTGTTAGCACATTTAAAATAAGCATCCACTGCAGCATCGTTCACAATGGCCGAAACCATGTAATTAGCCCATCCTATATTATAGTAATTGGAGCTTCCGTTGATGATGTTTTCTTTTACCACATCATAGTCGGTGAAATTAGAATTTTCATTTGCCCTACTCTCGGCAGCTACACCTTCTACCGGAATGGCTACTTTATAAACTCCTTTTGAACTCTCCTTGGTTTTTATGAAATCGCTAAAGGCTCTTGTTCCAAAAAAGGAACGAACATCTTTTATATAATCGCCTGAATTAGCAAATTTGGTTTCGGAGTAAAAGGCGTTTTTTAATTCGTTGCAAGAACATTGTGCCTGCATCATTACTGGAGAAAGTAACAGTAAAAATGCCAAAAAGGATATACTAATCGATTTCATTTAAGTATGGATTTTGATATTTAATAGGTTTCAAAGATAAATAAAAGAGGTAATAAAACTATAATTTTAATTAAGATACTCTTAAATTCATTTACTGAAAAGAATCAAACTTTCACCATCAATAGGATGACGGAGCGAAAAGTGTGGCAAGGAAGATGTTCGGATTACTTAGTGATGTAGGTAAATGAGCGCCAACCGTAGTCAACTTCTACGTAGTTTATCTTTGCGTAAGTAAATACTTTGTACTTCACCACTCCTTCTTTATACACCATCACTTCTTTTTCAGGTTTAAAGAACTCATCATTTTTGAATAGTTCAATGGCTTCGTCAAAACTACCATGACCTAAAGTGCCCCACGACCAACTATGGCCTTCTTCACCTTTTTTTAAGGTTCTATCAAAACCGGCTTCGCTCGTATTGTGCTCGGTAGGTTTTGGATCTTGCCCTTTAGGCTGGCAAAACCCAACTTTCGATTGGATAAAGATACCAATAATAAGGAGTGTTAGTTTCAGTAATTTGTTTTCAATCATCTTTTGGTTTGTATTCAAAATAAATTTTGTGCGGACAAAAATAAGAAAAGAATTCAGGAATTTGTTTTATTGGATTATTAACAAATCAGAATTTATTAACAAAAAATCCACAAACAAAAAAGTCCCTGATTGCTCAGAGACTTTCTTATAATGCGTACTGCCTTATCTTATGCCCAAAATAGGAGTGGAGATGGACTAAAGCGCTAGTCTTTTATAATGTTCATTTCACTGATGAGGTTAGATGCTCCGCCAAACTTGTCAATCATAAATAATACATATCGAACATCAACACAAATGGTGCGTTTGTATTTGCTATCGAAATAAATGTCGCCACTCATGGCTTCCCAGTTGCCATCGAATGCCAAACCTACTAGTTCGCCATTGCCATTAATCACCGGGCTACCTGAGTTTCCTCCAGTGATGTCGTTGTTGGTTATAAACCCAACATTGATATCGCCATCTTTGCTGGCATACATTCCGAAATCTTTTTTGTTATACAGTTCCTTTAATCGAGCTGGTACCCTGAATTCAAATTCATCTGGGTTTTCCTTTGCCATTACTCCCGATAGGGTGGTGAAGTATTTATATTCCACCGCATCTTTTGGCGAATACGCTTTTACATTTCCATACGTCAAGCGAAGGGTGCTATTGGCATCTGGATAAAATTTCTTTTCAGGATTCATTTCCATCAATGCTTTTACATACTTAGTTCCTTCGGCCGTGTTGATGGTAGCAAAAGCATCTAAATGTGGCAATATATTGGTAGTGTAATTGGTGTAAAATGCTAAGGCATAAGCATAAGCTGGGTCTTTTTGCAAAGCTTTCAAGGTAGGGTTGGCAAGGAATTTCTCCACATCGGCTTTGTGAATGAACATACTCTTTTTGAATACCGTTTCGGCAAATTTCTCAAACGTTTCTTTGGTAGTTTTTGCTTTGTTCTTTTTCAATATCTCTGCCATATAAGCTGGATGTTGGTCGGCAGGGATGTTTTTGTAGAACATTTCGGCCAACGAAGCCAATATTTTTTGTTCCGACACGGCATTAAAGGTTTTGTAAAAATCATCTACTCCTTTTTTCAAACTTCTTACGGCTTTATTCACAGCTGCTGTATCAGGCTTTTCTGCTTTTAATGCTTTTTCAAGGTCGCCAAAACGCAAGGCATAACCTGCTACGGCACTTCCAAATACTCCTTCGTTGATGTAGGTACGGTGCAATGCATATTTGTTATAATCAATATATGCATCTTGTATGTGTTGAAGTATGTTGGCATACTCAGGTTTGTTTTTTGCCCATTGGTTGAAACGTTTTTCCATTTCTTGTTTTTCATCCAACACTTTCAAGCGTTTTAGCTGTTCGGTTTGGCCAATATAGTATTTCCAATAATTAGCAATGCTGGCATAGCGAGACGATAACAAAAGTCTCACGCTATCACTCTTGGTCATTTCCTCTTTCCAAGCTTTTAGTCGGATGTCGCGCAAATCGACAGTAGCAGGGTTTGTTTTTTCGATGGCTGTTTGTATTCCCATTGATGTTTCGTAGCGGTTGGTTCGTCCAGGGAAACCATACACCATGGTATAATCGCCTTCTTGCAAGCCTTTGATGGATACATTCAAAAATTTCTTTGGAGTATAAGGCACATTGTCTTTCGAGTAAGTTGCTGGCTTATTGTCTTTATTGGCATAAATACGGAAAATGGAGAAATCGCCTGTATGGCGCGGCCACATCCAGTTGTCGGTGTCGCCACCAAACTTACCAATCGACTGTGGAGGAGTCGCCACCAAACGAATGTCGGTGAATTTTTCGAACACAAATAAATAATAGGCATTGTCTTTAAAAAACGATTTTACAGTAGCCTCGTAGGTTGTTTTTTCGGTAGCTTCCTTTTGAATGGCTTTAAACACCACTCCGCGCACCGAATCCACTTTCTTGGCTTCTACACCTGCTATGGCTTTGTTCACACGGTCCGATACATCTTCCATGCGTACCAAAACCGATGCCCACATGTTGGCATTTTCTTTTTCTTCCGAAAACGATTTTGCCCAAAAACCATTGTCCAAAATATTATCGGAAGGGGTGCTATGGTTAGCAATGGCACCATATCCGCAGTGATGATTGGTAAACAACAATCCTTTGTCCGACACTATTTCGGCCGTACAACCTCCATTGAACCAAACAATGGCATCTTTCAAACTAGCCGTATTGATATCATACAGCTGTTCGGCAGTAAGTTTTAGTCCCAAGCGTTGCATCTCGGCATAATTGTTTTTAAGGAGCATAGGCAACCACATGCCTTCGTCAGCTTTGGCAAATGGGCTAGCAAGTATGCCAATAGAAAACAGGGTAAGTACAATTTTTTTCATTTTTATTAATTGAGGTTTTTGTTTTTAATTTTTAGTGGCGACAAAAATAACATTCCACCCCATATCACCACAAGTATTTGGATGAATGGCGAATTATCGTTTTTAACAATACCCTAGCAAGCGACTATTCTTATTTTTGGGCAAAGAATAGGGGGCAATTGTTCAATTTTGCAAAAAAATTACCGCAAAAGACAGAAAGGCACGAAGCACTCCCTATTACCTAATCACTTTTGGCTATTCACTAAAATAAGATTCCCCACTTCTCCCATTTTTACAATTTGCAAAAAGTTCCAAGGAGACCAAATATGTAAAAATTGCTTGGTTGGATGATAAATTTTGAAAAATCGCGAAAAATCGAAATTGGGTCATATGACCGTATAAGCCACCTGCGAAATGTCGGAGTTCGTTCATATGGTCATATGGATGATGTCCGGAAATCCGTAGTTCGCTCATATGGTCATATGGGTCATGTCCGGAAATCCGTAGTTCGTTCATATGTTCATATGGATGATGTCCGGAAATCCGTAGCTCGTTCATATGGTCATATGGATGATGTCCGGAACTTCGCAGATAGCCCATATGGTCATATGGATAATGTTCGGAAATCCGTAGTTCGTTCATATGGTCATCCAAAACCCCCGACCTATGCTTTTGTCAAATTGCAAAAGCAATTTTTTGGTAAAACACCCAGTTTTAACCCCACAACAGCTTTTTTTCGTCCTCAAGCCAAAAGGATACCTATATATATTGTATTAGGTGAAATAGAGCTAGAGCGGATAGCGAATAGTGAATAGGGGATAGCGAACTCCGAAGGCTCGTGAATGCTAAAAAATCCTTAAATCCCCTAATCGCTATTAACTATTAGCTATTGACTGTCCTCGTGTCTTCGTGGTGAATTCCCTTACCAGCCCTATCGCCTATTCGCTATTGCCTATTTACTACTCATCACCAATTAAACTTTACTACCTTTGCCCCATGAATTTAAACCAAGTCAGAGTTTTGGCCATCATCGCCTTTGCTAGTATCCAGCTCCAAGCTTTTTCGCAATACAATTATTATTTCGGAACCATTCATGCACATTCGGGTTATTCCGATGGCAATAAAGATTCCCTCACTTCATTCATGTCGATGCCTTACGAGGATTTTGAATATGCCAAACATAGTTTGCACATGGATTACCTTGGTATATCGGAGCACAACCATTCGGGAGCAGGAATGCAACTGGCCAATTATCACCGTGGCGTACGTCAAGCCGATTCGGCCAATCAAGAAGGAAGTTTTGTAAGTTTGTATGGCATGGAGTGGGGCGAAATAGCTTCGGGAGGACATGTGGTGGTTTATGGTTTCGATTCGCTCATCGGTTGGGAAACCAACAATTACGATATTTTTAATGCTCAAACCGATTATACGGGTTTATTTGCCAAAATAGCCCATCATCCAGGAGCATTTGGTTATTTCGCTCACCCTACCAATTCCGATTATAATGCCATTTATACTTCTCCTTACAATGCCGTAAGCGATAGCGCCATCATTGGCACTCCTTTTCGCAGCGGCCCTGCTTTTAGTACCGATACCCTCTACAGCGACCCTTCTACGGGCAATTACCTCACTCGTTTTTACGATGCGCTAAAAGCGGGATATCACCTTGGCATTGGCATGGACCACGATACACATTATAGTGTTTTCGGTCGTTCGCAAAAAGGCCGCACCGTAGTACTTGCCGATACGCTTACACGTAGCGCCATCCTGGATGCATATCGTTCCATGCGTTTCTATGCATCTGACGATTGGAATGCACAAATCAGTTTTACAGCCAACGGACATACCATGGGGCAAATCATCACCGAGGCTGGCTCGCCCAACCTATCCATTTCCGTTATCGACCCCGATGGCGAAAGTAATTCGAGCATCACCATCTTTTACGGTATTCCTGGAAGTGGAGTAGCACCTACAGCCCTCACCTCGGTAAGTTCTAGCCTTTCGCTCAATTATACACCCGCTATCGCCAATGGAACAAGTTATTATTATTTCGCCCGCATCCTTCAGGCCGATGGCGATCAAATCTACACCAGTCCTATCTGGTATACCCGGAGCGATTTTGTAGCCGTGCCCGAATTGGCTTTGCCAGCGATTCAATACTTCACCATCACTCCTAATCCGAGCAATGGCGAATTCATGTATTCGTTTACCACTTCCGTTCGATTAAATTTGATGCTCGATGTTTACACTGCCGAAGGAAAACAAGTGTATCATCATCCTGTGCCACCTACCAATGGTATGTATGCCGAGCAGGTGCAATTGCCCACTTTGGCAAAAGGCATTTATTTGATTCGTTTGTCGGGCGAAGGATTGCAACAAATGCAGAAAATGATAATCGAGTAGGAGAGGAGCTTTGTTTTTTCCTGTCTTCTTGTTTTATATTTATCAAAATATGTTTAATTTTGATGCGTCATGACGAAAAGGTATTCCATTCTTATATCCATTTCCCTTATCATTTTCATTGCCTTAATGGTAATGCTATGTTGGAATAGCCGACTAGCAACCGATGATTTTTGGTACATCTGGAATGTAAATAACTTCGGAATACTTACCGGGGTTAAAAATCAATACATGGAGTGGTGCGGTCGTTACGTTTCCGAATTCTCGCGCGATGTCATCTATAGGTATTTCCAGTACAACCAACGATTGTATTTCTTTTTCCCTTTGCTCACCTTGGTGCTTTTAATAAGTGGTGCCAATCGTGCATTGGATGAAATATCCCATTACCTCCAGTTTTATCTTCCTCGTTTCGAACGAAGAATAGCAAGCACCTCATTCGTTGCTTTGTTGTTTTTCCTCAGCACCGACAAAGGCGAATCATGGTTTTGGTACAATGCCCTCAACGATTATCTGCTTAGCATTGTCGCCCTGCTTTGGGGTGTTTCGTTCTTGTTGCAAGACGATGAAACCATACTCAATTACCTTGGCCTTATTGTATGTACAATCTATGTCGGTGGCGGTTCGGAAGTATATACTTCGGTTATTGGCCTAGCCATGGTATTGTTCATCATCAATCATTATCGTCAATCGAACAATACACGCTTGTTGCTTCCTCAGTTCTTCAACCGGAAGATGTTTGTATTTCTTATTGTCTTGGGTATTTCGTTTGCCATTGTGGTGATGGCTCCCGGAAACTATGCCAGAGCTACCTTGTTGCCACCAAGCCGATTCTTCTATTCCTTTTTTATTGTTGCCAAGTCGTTCGTTAAATTGTTTATTGTTTTTCTTCCACTTCAGTTGCCCTATATTCTTGCATTCTCTGTTCCCTTTGTATTGGTTGGTCAAGTTTCAAAGGCCTACGACCTTGCCATTTTCTCTCAATCGTTCAAGTCATATTTCATCAAAATCACCGCGTGGTTGATTGGCTTCTTGTTTGTTTTCTTTTTTATTGTTGCTTACCTTATGGTCGAAACAGGCCCCGCTCGAGTATGGCTCTTCGCATCGTTCATGGTAGCTGTTTACCTTTGTATGCTTGCTTTTTACGTTGGTCACATGCGTGTGCTTAACAAAAAGCGATTGGTTTATCTTCAATGGGCAAGCATTGTCTGTGCTTTAGGATTCACGATTTTTCATTTGGTCAATCAATCCTTCGTCACTTCGCGATATGCAGCTGCCATCGATAGCCGCAACCTCCATATGATTGAACTCAACAAAACCATTCATCGGGATACGGTGATAAAGTTGGAACCTTTGCCGCCTCGCGGAATGCTTTATTCATCGGAAATAGAAAGCGACACCAATCATTTTACCAACAAAGAAATGCGCCTTGGTTTCAATCTCAACTACCATGTGGTTGTTGAAAAGAATGAGAAGTAAAACCTCATTCGTGTTTAAATAATAACTAAAATTGCACTCCCAAAATTTATTCTAACATCACATACCATGACAAAAGTTTTGATTGCTACCGAAAAACCATTTGCAGCTGCCGCTACTGATGGAATAAGGAAAATATTTGCTGAAGCAGGTTTCGAATCTGTATTCCTCGAAAACTATACCGACCCTAATGAACTTTTAAAAGCAGTGACTGATGCTGATGCCATGATTATTCGCAGCGACAAAGCTACGCGAGCAGTAATTGAAGCAGCACCTAAACTTAAAATTATTGTTCGTGCTGGGGCAGGTTTTGATAATATCGATTTAGTCGCCTGCACCGAAAAAGGAATTGTGGCAATGAATACACCAGGCCAAAACTCAAATGCTGTTGCCGAATTAACATTCGGTTTATTAGTGTTTATGGCAAGAGCCAATTTCAAGGGAGGCTCGGGCACCGAATTGAAAGGTAAAAAACTAGGCATTCATGCTAATGGTAATGTTGGCAGAAATGTAGCCCGCATAGCTCGTGGATTTGGAATGGAGGTATATGCTTTCGACCCATTTGTTACAAAAGAAACCATCGAAAAGGATGGCATTATTGCTGCCGATAGCATCGAGCAACTTTACTCCACTTGTCAATACATTTCATTAAATATTCCGGCAACGGAGAAAACAAAAAAATCAATCAATTTCGATTTGCTTTCTAAAATGCCGAAAGGTGCAACCGTTATCAATACTGCCAGAAAAGAAGTGATTGACGAAGTAGGGCTAAAACAATTTTTCGAAGCTCGTCCCGATTTTAAATATGTATCGGATATACTTCCCGACAATCATTCAGAATTGATGCAGTTCGAAAACAGATATTTTTCCACCCCTAAAAAACAAGGAGCAGAAACATCGGAAGCAAATATCAATGCAGGTTTGGCTGCAGCATCGCAAATTGTAAAATTCATCACCACTGGTGATAAAACATTTCAAGTAAATAAATAACGAGTGACTAACAACTATCAACTAATAACTAACAACTAACACAAAATGGCAATTCTAAAAGCATTCAAAGGTATCCGTCCTCCAAAGGAAATTGTAAAGGCACTGGCATCACGCCCATACGATGTATTAAATTCGAAAGAAGCTCGCGAAGAGGCAAAGGGTAATGAGGTTTCGTTGCTTCACATCACCAAACCCGAAATCGATTTGCCCGAAACAATGGACGAACACGATGAGCAAGTGTATATAAAAGCAAAACAGAATTTTGATAAATTTCAGAAAAACGATTGGTTGATAGAAGAAGATAAAGAATGTCTTTATATTTATGCTCAAACCATGAATGGACGCACACAGTATGGTTTGGTTGGTGCAGCAGGTGTAAGCGATTACATGAATGGCATCATCAAAAAACACGAACTTACTCGTCCGGATAAAGAAGAAGACCGCATGAAACATGTACGTGCCACCGATGCTAATATTGAGCCAGTATTCTTTACCTATCCTGCTGTTAAAGCCATTGACGATATTGTTGAGAACATTGTAAAATCAAAGAAAGCAGATTACGATTTCACGGCAGATGATGGATTTGGTCACCATTTTTGGGTGGTGAATGACGATGCTGTCATCAAACAATTGATTGATTTGTTTGCTAAAGTACCTTATACTTACGTTGCTGACGGGCATCACCGTACTGCTGCAGCAGCTTTGGTTGGAAACGAAAAGAAAGTAAAAAATCCAAATCATAATGGCACTGAAGAGTACAATTACTTTTTGGCTGTACACTTTCCGGGAAATCAGTTAAGCATTATTGATTACAACCGTGTGGTGAAAGATTTGAATAACCTTGGTTCCGAAGAATTACTTGCCAAATTAAAACTTGTTTTTGATGTAGAAGATAAAGGCAGCGAAATCTACAAGCCAGTGAAACTTCATAATTTCAGCATGTACATTGATGGCAAATGGTATTCGATGACTGCAAAGCCTGGAACTTACAATGATAACGACCCTATCGGAGTGTTAGATGTAACCATCCTTTCTAATCTTATTCTTGAAAGTTTATTAGGCATTAAAGATTTAAGAACTGACAAACGTATTGATTTTGTTGGAGGAATACGAGGACTTGGTGAATTGAAAAAACGTGTGGATAGTGGCGAAATGAAAGTGGCATTTGCACTTTATCCAGTGTCGATGCAGCAATTGTTTGACATTGCCGATACTGGTAACATCATGCCGCCTAAAACCACTTGGTTTGAGCCAAAACTAAGAAGCGGATTGGTGATTCATAAATTATAGATGCTTGACTGGAGCGCGAGTTCCAATGTAGTTTAATATCCTGAAACAATGAGTATCGCTGAGAATTATCTTGCTATTCAATCGTCTCTTCCGAAGGAAGTAACCTTGGTGGTGGTTTCAAAAACACATCCTGTTGAAAAAATTATGGAGGTGTACAATGCTGGGCATCGCATTTTCGGAGAAAATAAAGTTCAGGAGATGGAAGAAAAATACCATCAGATGCCAAAGGATATTCAATGGCATCTGATTGGTCATTTACAAACCAACAAAGTGAAATTTATTGCTCCTTTTGTTCACCTCATTCACTCGGTTGATAGCCTAAAACTATTGCAGGAAATAAACAAACAAGCATTAAAGAATAACCGATTCATCAATTGTTTGCTGCAAATTTACATTGCTAACGAAGAAACTAAATTCGGATTGAGCATGGAAGAAGCTGAACAATTAATGCATTCCAAAGAATTTACTGAACTAAAAAACATTTGCGTCACAGGAGTGATGGGAATGGCTACCAACACGGATGATAAGGAACAAATCAAAAACGAATTCCATTCCTTGACCATGTTCTTTGATAAAATCAAACCTCATTCAACTGCGAACTTTCAACTTCAAATCATTTCCATGGGCATGAGTTCCGATTATGCTCTGGCCATTGAACAAGGCAGTACCATGATTCGTGTGGGGAGTTCGGTGTTCGGAGAGAGGCATTATGTATAAGTTTTAGTCGTCAGTCGAACAGCCCGTATTGTACTTTCATTCTGTTGGAATAAACGATGTAAATAAAATATTTTTGATGGATGTCAAATATTATTTTATTTTTGTCATCTAATTTCTAATAAATATTTAACAATGAAAACAGGTACAGTAAAATTTTTCAATTCAGCAAAGGCTTTTGGTTTTATCAAAGATGACGAAACAGGCCAAGAAGTTTTTGTTCACGTCACAGGTTTGGTTGACAAAATTAACGAAGGCGACAAGGTTACCTACGAAGTATCCGAAGGAAAAAAAGGTCTAAACGCAATAAACGTAAAAAAAGCATAATAAGTCCTAATTTTCACTAAAAGGCTGTTTCTAAAAAGAAACGGCCTTTTTTTTTATTCAATCAAGTGGATAATGATGATGAAAACGGAATCGTACAGAATACTTGTTTTAAAAAAAACACTTCATCAAGAAACTATCTTCATCAAAAAATGGCTTCATCAAAAGGTTAAAATGGGAAGTGTTTTTCTTTAAAAACCTATAAAATTACCTAGAAAGTCAAAATTCGAACATTTGGTGCGAAAGGTAAAATGTTTGATGCAAAAAATGTTTCCGTTGACTCAAAATGTTATTTCATCCGCTCAAAATGTTAGACATTTCGTGCGAAAGTTTAAACTTTTGGAGTGAAATTTATAATTTTTGGAGTGAATGAATATACTTTTCGTGCGAATGAAATAATGTTTGAAGCGAAAGAATAAACATTTTGAGTGAATGTTCGAATGTTTCGAACGAAAAGAGTAATCATTCACACGAAATATAAAATGTTTCGCACAAAAAGTTCCGTAATGGGTTTTTCGAGAATTTTATCCTTGTTTCGAAACATAGTAATGTCTTTATTGTACAGAAAATCAATTGCTTTTGAGTTGGTTGGTCATAAAAAGCAAAAATGACTTCAACTCCTTTTTCCAGATTTTGGATAACTTTCCTCCAAAATGCGGAATAAAAAAACAAATATCAATAAAAACTTCTTAGGGTTTCTTGGCATTAGTGTCTTATCGGTGAGAAATTCTCACGTCTACAAACCTCTAGTTTGCCGAAATTATTCCAACCATCTCAATTATATTATCTAAATTTACCAATCCGAATTTTAATCAAAATGAGAAACGCTTTCATTGGCATTTGTTTATTTAGTTTCATGGTAGTTGGTTGGGTGTCGTGCAAAAAAGACAATCCAGTTGGTATCAACATGGGGTATAATTATTTTCCTACCGATGTGGGTCGATATGTCATTTACGATGTCGATTCCATTTATTACGACAATGCAAACCTTAATTCACATACCCACTTAGCACCTGCCGATACCTTTAAATTTCAATTGAAAGAAAAAATTGAGTCTATCTATTCTGATAATCTCAATAGGCCTACCGTTCGTCTCGAGCGCTACGTTAAGTTACACAACGACTCCATTGCTTATAGTCAAATGCCTTGGACATTAAGAAACGTTTGGGCCGAAAACCGAACCGCTTCCACTGCCGAAAAGGTAGAAGAAAACATGCGTTACATCAAACTCGCATTTCCTGTAAAAGACAATCAAACTTGGAATGGCAATGCGCAGAATAACAATCAAGAAATGGATTATTATTATTCGTATTACGACCAATCTATAAAAATAAGAAACATTCAGTTCGACTCCGTATTGCAAGTAATACAGTACGATGATGGTGGAAACATCATCACCGAACGTCAGTTATACACCGAGCGATATGCTCGCAAAGTCGGCTTGGTCTCAAAAGAATCAATCAACATTCAATCGCAACCTTATGCTGCATGGAGCAATTCGGTTCAATATCCTTATGGTTCCGATTCCACAACAGCCTTTATTTTAAAACCAATTATGCAACGCATCACCGGAGGAATCCATCTCATCATGTGGGTAAATTCTTACGGTGTTGAATAAAAAGATATGAAAAAAATTATACTACTTAGCCTAGTTCTAGGTTTCTCCATCCATACCATCAGTTCGCAAACTTCCACTTATTGGGTCGTATTTAAAGACAAAAATAATAGTCCTTATTCGTTAACCAAGCCTTCCGCTTACCTTTCGGAGAAAGCATTAACACGCAGACAACGACAACACATTCCTATTTCGCAAACCGATTTACCTGTCAATCCGCATTACATCAACCAAGTGAAAGCCCTTGGAGTAAAGGTAATGCACCAATCCAAATGGTTCAATGCGGTGAACGTTTCCTCTGCCGATACTATGGTGATGAATGAAATTCGTAATTTGAATTGTGTACAAAAAGTAATTTTACTTTCGTCTCCTTCGTCAAAACCAACATCACCAAAATATAAGGACGAAGCAAAATCGGTAAAACCAATTTCGGTTCAACCTATAGAAAAATCAATACAGTCCAATGTGTTTGATTACGGCCCATCTTTGGCTCAAGCGCACCAACTCGGCATGGATTGCATGCACAACAGAGGATTTCAAGGCCAAGGAATGACCATTGCATACATGGACGATGGTTTCTATCGTGCTGATTCATTGGCTGCATTCGATAGCTTGCGTGCCAATAATCAAATTTTAGGAACCTACGATTTTGTGACCAATAATACCTACGTGTATCATGATGATGATATCAATTTATCTCATGGTATGAATACGCTTTCGTGCAGTGCTGGTAACCTTCCCGGAAGAATAGTGGGCACAGCACCTAAGGCACATTTTTGGTTATTTGTTACCGAAGCTTATTACAGCGAGAGTTGGCAGGAAGAAACCAATTGGGCAGTAGCAGCCGAATTTGCCGATAGTGTGGGGGTAGACGTCATCAATACTTCATTAGGGTATTCCATCAACATGACCAACTCAGCCGAAAATCATAGTTATTCCGATATGGATGGACGAACCACTATCATTTCGAAAGCTGCAGCATTAGCCGCACGTAAAGGGATGGCAGTAGTGGTCAGTGCAGGTAATTCAGGTGGAGCACCTTGGTACAAAATCACCGCACCAGCTGATGCCGATAGTATTTTAACTGTAGGTGCTGTCGATTCGCTTGGGTTTATTGTAGGGTTTAGTTCTCGTGGTCCTACCTATGATGGACGTATCAAACCTAGCGTTTGCGCTCGTGGCCTAGATGCAGTGGTTGCTTCTCCTTTCGGAGATGTTTGGAACGAAAGCGGAACTTCTTTTTCTTCACCCATTACAGCAGGCGCGGTAGCTTGTTTGTGGCAAGCACATCCTAATGCTAACAACATTCAAGTGATCAATGCCGTGATGCAGAGTGCAAGCCAATACACATTTCCTGATACCATTCAAGGCTATGGTATTCCAAACTTTTGCATAGCCGACTCCATACTTACTTCTATGGTAGGTATTCATGAGGCCTTCTCGAATTCTACCTCTCTGCATGTATTCCCCAATCCATTTCATTCCGCTTTCACCATTTCTTTGTATGCTGATGCCAAACAAAATGTTCAAGTAGAACTTTTCGATATTTCAGGTAGAACGGTGTTGAAACAAGAACGGAAATTAATGCCATCGAATAACGTGTTTTCAATCGATGAACTTTCTACCATCGAACCTGGAATCTATCTGTTGAAGATAACATCCACGGATTCCGTTATAACCGAAAAGATAATTAAACAATAAAGTTTCTGACTTTATAAACTCACAAAAAATAGTTCCATAATAAACTCTTATGTTCGCAGAAATAATTACAATAGGTGATGAAATTCTAATTGGTCAAATTGTAGATACCAACTCTGCCTTCATTGGTCAACTACTCAATCTTAATGGCATATCCGTAAAACAGATTACCTCTGTTTCCGATAATCGCGAACACATCATCGAAGCCTTAAACGAAGCTAAATCACGTGCTGACATCATCCTAATCACAGGTGGCTTAGGACCAACCAAAGACGACATTACAAAAAAAACGCTTTGCGAATATTTCAATACCACCATGCGTTTTGACGAAAACGCTTATGCTGATGTGGTGAACTTATTCGCTCAATATGGCAAAGAAGTAACGGCTACTAACCGATTGCAAGCCGAAGTCCCTGCCATCTGCGAAGTAATACGAAACTACAATGGCACCGCACCTTGTATGTGGTTCGATGTCGATAATAAGATTTATGTATCCATGCCGGGAGTTCCATACGAAATGAAAGCATTGATGAATAATCAAATTGTTCCTAAGTTGAAACAACGTTTTTCATTCCCTTCCATTTTTCATAAAACTGTCCTCACACAAGGCATTGGCGAGTCGCACCTTTCCGATTTACTTACCGATTGGGAAGATAGTTTAGCAGAGGCGAATATCAAACTTGCTTATTTACCTGCACCCGGAATGGTTCGCCTTCGCTTGAGTACCAAAGGAAATAATCAACAAAACTTGATGGTGAATGTAGAGCGTAAAATTGAGGAATTGAAATTGATAATTCCCGAATACATCTACGGTTACGAAACATTTGGTGAGGAAAACGAAACACTTGAGCAAATCATAGGAAAGCTTCTGAAATCAAAGAATCAAACCATTTCTACTGCCGAAAGTTGCACAGGAGGTTATATATCGCATTTAATTACCAAAGTACCTGGAAGTTCTGATTATTATGTTGGTTCAGTAATTTCTTATTCCTACGAAATTAAAGAAACGGAGTTGGGTGTGTCCCAAAAAATTCTTGATGAGCAAGGGGCTGTGAGTCAACCTGTGGTCGAACAAATGGCTCGAGCCATTCAAAAGAAATACAAAACCGATTATTCCATAGCAGCATCTGGTATTGCAGGGCCTGGAGGAGGCACTAATGATAAACCGGTAGGTACCGTGTGGATAGCATTAGCCACTCCCGAAAGAGTTATAGCTGAGAAGTTTCAGTTCGGAAATCATCGTGAGCGCAATATTCAAAAAACCGCAAATGCCGCACTAAACCTACTGCGAAAAGAACTTGAAGGAAAAAACTAATTCAAAGCTCGATTTCACACAGACAATCAAGTTGATCACAATCGCATTTTCTTAATTAAAATGCTTTTGCACAATTTCTGACATCTTTTCTTTAGTCAAAGGCTTGGTGTAATAATCAATTACCACATCCCATGCTTTCGACTTAGCCACATCGTCAGGGTTATCGGAGGTGGTTAACACAATAACTTTTGCAAATTTCTTCAACTCGTTTTTAATCTCAACATAACGTCTTAGAAATTCCCATCCATTCATTAACGGAAGATTGATGTCGAGAAAAATGAGGTCAGGTAATTCGTTTACGTTATCTTTATGAGCCTTCAAGCATTCAAGTGCATCCTTGCACATTTCCATCGAAATTACTTTAATTGTACTATCGTACTTGCCTATTTCTCTTTCATGATAAAAATTGTCATCTTCATTATCATCAATCAAAAGGATGCATTTTAGTTCAGTTTTCATAATTTTAAATTATTAATTGTAAAATGAAATTTAGTTCCTTTACCAAGTTCAGATTCAACCCATATTTCACCTAGATGTTGTTGAATAATTTTTTTGCAATTAGCAAGACCAATACCCTTTCCTTCGAATTCGTCTTCGTTTTTATGAAGGCGTTGGAAGATTTCGAATATTCGTTCAAAGTGTTCCGAATCGATTCCTATTCCATTGTCTTCAACCGTGAATCTCCATATTCCTTTTTCCTCTTGTGCATATAAATATACGATAGGTTTGGTTTCTTTCCTTCTGAACTTAATTGCGTTCGAAATGAGATTTTGGAATACTTGCCTGATTTCAATTTCATATACATTCATTATGGGCATATTACCCACATTGAGTTCTGCCCCCGAATTTGTAATTAATGTATTTAAATCAGCTAATACATCTTTCACCGATTTATTTAAATCAACGGTTACTACTTTACTATTCTGCCCTAATCTAGAGAAGTCTAACAATGATTTAATGAGCGCACTCATTCGTTTCGTAGCCTTGTCAATCGAACGAATGTACTTTTTACCTTTTTCGTCCAATTTATCTTGATAGTCCTCTTCAAAGATTTGCATATAATTCGAAACTGTCCTCAATGGTTCCTGCAAATCGTGTGAAGCGATGTAAGCGTATTGATGTAATTCTTTATTCGCAATCAAAAGTTGATCAGTAAGTTTTGCTTTTTCTTCATTTTGTTTAGCAAGTTCATTGGCGATAATCAGTTTGGCTGCATGCTTTACTTTTTGTTCTGTTTGAATCGCAAGTTCCTTATTTGCTAAAATAAGCTCTTCTTCTGCTTTTTTTCTCATTAACTCAATACCTATATTCAAACAGATACTTTCGAAAGCATTTATTATTTCCAAAGTGAATGCTTCTGTTTTCTTAAAATTGAGTTGTAACAAACCAATGGTAAAATCATTTACATTTATTGGGATTATGGCAAACGAACCATATCCATAATGAATACATTTGTTTCTTGGACGAAATCGAGGATCTAATTCAGCTGGTAAATCTATTAAGATATAGGAATTGTTCGTAAAAAAGCTTCCTGCTTTGGTAAGTAGCGGATGTTTTTTGTTTGAATTGTTTGAAATAACAAAACCACAAGTGCATTCTAATTTTGGTTTACCATTTTTATCCAAACAATTTTTTCCTTCGAAATCCTTAGATAAAATAGAATTCTCATGGCTCAAAAAGTCATTCGAAAACCCTTGATGAGCAAAATAGGGGTAATCTTCTCCTTCCTTCAATCTCAATGCTACCGCATCCACTCCAATTACTTCTCTTATTGATGAGAGTAATTGAGAAATCATTATTTTTGTGTTCACATTACTATTTAGTAGTCGCAGTACTTTATTTGATAATGAATTTAATTTTTCAGCTTGTTTTCTTTCAGTGATATCTGTATGAAAAGCTTGAATATAGGGTTGATTACCCACAAGGATTAGACTTGATGAAACAGCTAATGAAATTATAGATCCATCTTTTCTTATATGATCAACTTCAATTTTTATACCTTTCCCTGGCACCAAACTAGCTAAATTTATAGGAAGCATTTTTGCTGTTTCAGGAGTATCGATATCAAAAAGATTTTTGTCAATGAGTTCATCAATATTATAACCATGCATTTTTGCAAACGATTCATTAAGGCCAATTATTTTACCAGCAGGAGTGAGGAATAATATACCTTCACTAGCTTTATCAAATAGAGTTTTGTAACGTTCTCCACTTTGTTTGAGCGCCTCCATTGCATGAAGTCGTTCTGCTTCATTAGAAATAGCCATCAATGAAAATGCTATGTTCTCAGCAATCTTTTCAAGTAACGCAATCTCTTCTTTATTTGCAAAAAAATTTTTTTCTTCCGAATAAAGTGTGAATATTCCTAATGAAGTATTCCTATATTTAATAGGTATAGCGATGGAAGAATGATAGTTTCTCTTAAGAGCTTCCTGTCTCCAAGGTTTCATCATTGGGTCATTCTCGATATCGTTACAAACACTCGTTTTTCCTTCTCGTATCGCTTTCCCAGTTGGTCCTTGTCCTTGAGGTATGTTTTTTACACTTAGTTGACCAATCGCCTTTAGATATCCATCCTCGAAACCAGCCCATGTATTTGGTATAATGTTACCTGATGTGTTGTCAACACTTCCAATCCAAATCATCCTAAACTTGCTGTGAAGTACCACCGCATCACAAACTCCTTGTAATAATTTTTCGCGATTATTGGTTCTTAATATTACATCATTAATTTCACTATTCAAATTTAAAAGTCTATTCAGTTTTAATAGTTCAGCTTCATCTTTTTTGCTTTTTGAGATATCTGTTATTATTAATTGAACAGCGTCTTTTCCATCAAATTTGATAGGCATCGTTTTCACAAAAACCTCTACCGTGCTTTGGTCAATGCAAATGAGTTTTTCCTCAATAGAGGATAATTCAACATTTTCATAAGGCTCAGAATTCATTATTTCAGCCATTATTGCGATGTAATCAGGATGAACAAAAGAAAGAGTCTTTTTACCCACTAATTCCAATTCGCTTTTTGCCTTTAGTATGGTGAGCATCTGTTTATTTACAAAGACAATTATACCTTTAACATAAATAACTATACCTACCGGGAAATTTACTACTAATTCTCTGTACTTTTGTTCACTTTCAACTATAGCCTTTTCGGCAAATTTTCTAGCTGTTATATCGTTTAATGAAGTTACTCTAATTTCTCTTCCTTTAAAAGGCATCGTCTTGCCGTGTAGCAAACAAGGAAATGTTGTTCCATCCTTTCTTAACGCTGTGGCTTCGTATGGTTCTGTAATACCAGCTAACATGTTTCGTCTTACCATTTCTCTATCTTCAGGAATCAACCATTTATCACCCGACTTACCAATAGCTTCTTGGGAGGTATAACCAAACATTAGTTCTGCCATATTGTTTTGTTCGAAACAAATTCCTTTTTCGGAGAGGAATATAGAATCGAAGGAGGCGTCACTAAGTGCCATATATTTTGCTCGACTTTCAGCTATGGCGTATTCAGCTTGTTTTCTTTGCGATATGTCATTGGTTATGGTTAATACAGCTTCTTCGTTTTCATAAATTATAGGTACCGCTTTTACTTCCACATCCACTACAGTCCCGTCAAATCGAATGAACTTTTCTTCCAAAAATGAATAATCTTGTACTTGCTCACCTAATGTTCTAATTCTATTTATAACCGCTTCTTTTGAATCAGGATGCACAACAGAGAGAACTGGTTTGCCAATAATATCATCAATTGACTTAGCTCCGAGCAGGGTAACGGCTTGTTTATTTATGTAAACAACAATACCATTAACATGAATAGCCACGGCACTTGGTGTGTTTTCAACTAATTCACGATATTTTATTTCACTTTCCTTAATTAGTTGTTCCGTATTCTTTTGGTCGGTGATATCTTGAGTCGTTCCAAATATCTTTTGGAGTTCGCCAGAATGAAATTCTAATTCTGAAGTTACCCTTACCCAAATTAATTTTCCATCAGCCCTTAACATTCTATAGACGATAGGAGAACCCATTCCTGTTTCCATCGTTTTTGTTCCCGCTTCCATCACTAGTTGACGTTCATCAGGATGAACGAAATTTGAAACCAATAACTCAGGTGTTCTAATAGCGGTAACATCTTCAATACCCAAAATATTCAAAATTCCATCAGAATGATTGAATTCATTGCTTTTCGGATTCCATTCCCAACTTCCAATCTTGGCAATCTTTTGAGCTCGTTTCAAGTTGGCTTCACTTTCTTTTAACGATTCTCGAAGTTTCTTAGGTTCTGTTATATCTTTAAAAGCACAAATCACTTCTTTCACATTTCCTGAAGAATCGAAAACAGGTTCAGCATCTACTTTTAACCAAACTCGGTCTTGGGTTGTTGGTCGATAAACGCCCATCACAGCATTTCTTACGGACTGACGTGTAGCGATGCAATGGGGCACCGGGTGTGTCGAACCTGGATAAGGACTTCCGTCTTCGTGTATTACATTCCAATCAGTGTCGAATGATGTTTTTCCTAGCAATTGATCTTCGGTAAGTCCCAAAAGTTCTAAGGCTTTTGGGTTACTAATAAGAATTTCCGCATTAGGCCCTTGAACAAGAACACCAAAATGAAGATTCGAAACAAGAGTCAGATAACGCTCTTTACTACTTTCAATGGTTTTTTCTAAATATTTCCTTTCATTAATGTTTTGGATGAACGCAGATGCTCCAACAATTTTTTTTGATTGATAGGTCGGAAACCAAATTACTTCAAAATAATTTTTAGTGAAGTGTTCAAAATGTATTTCGGAATAAGGTTCCCCTTGTAGTGCTCGGTCTATGCTTTTCTTTGCTATTGCTCTCACTTCAGGCAATTCAATACAATCCAAAACACTCATTCCTGCTTTTAGATTAAAGTGGAAAAGTGTTTTAACCAATGACTTTAAATTATTGTTGAATGAGGTGTAATTGTAATTATTATCTACAGAAAAAAAAACAATATTTTCCTTGCTAATTTGTTCGGATGTACTTAATTTTTTATTAGTCTTCATATCCAATAGTGCAAACATGCGTTTGCTGTTTTAAATCGTAGTAACTATGATCTATATGACTGGAGATGGGTCGTGCTTAAAGGCTCGCCTCTAACATATATTTTTTGGGTGATGCAAAGTTATAGAGTTATTCTCTACTTAACTTGAATTATACGCACTTTCTTTTAAAAACTGATAAATATCAGGGAGTGACAAAAATTATTGTCAATCCTCAAGTTTCAGTAATACTGTCTAATAATCGTCTATGTTTTCGGATTTTGATACGACTTAAAAACTGTTTCAAGAAAATATCTTGAGCAGTAAGATGAATTTATTTTTAATGAAAGGTTACTTATGGAAGTATTTAATCATTTAAACAAATCTTATTGTCTTCGTTTGTAATTAGCAGTTTGTTATCGTACATGAGTTGAATAGTATGCAGCGTTTTGTCTTCGTGAATGTCGGTTATCGAATCAACAAGTGTTTTTAGGTCTAAGGGATGTAAAGATAGTAATTGTTTAATTTGTAATGAAGTTCTTTCGTACTCATCTGTGTGAAGAATTTTCCTTTTTTCTACTAAACAGACATCACAATGAAAACATCGACTCACATTGTTTTCCCCAAAATATGCCAATAGAAGCTGACTTCTACATTTGTGAGAGCTTTCTGCATATGCAATAATTGCTTCCATCTTTTCGGTCGCTCTTTTCATAAGTAAGAAATAATTCTCTTTTGATATCCTTATCTCTTTTGCATCTATTCTTTCATGTGTGAATGTGAGTTGAGGTAATTCGGTGTGAGGAAAGTAGGTGATGACTTGATGTTGGTGAAGATAATTTAACCGCTTAATAAGATTCTCAAGACTTAAGTTCGCTTTTCGAGCTAAATCATATTCGTTGATTTTTACAAAATTGTCGAAAATGCCTGAATAGGAGCGGAGCAAAAGTTTAATAAATAAATCATACGATTCATTTGTGATCTGAAATTTGTATAAATCCTCTCGATTCATAGCCATCTTAAATCTAGCTGGTTGGAAAAATGAATCTGAAAGAGCAATGAAACCTTCTCGTTCAATAAATTTCAAACAATTATGAGTTGTTATCGCTTGCAGTTTATATGCATCACAAAAGGATGATAAATCAAAATCAAACTTTACTCCTACGCCAGCACCTGTAGCTATTTGGTAATAATTGGCTAATGCCTGATAGGTTTTTTTTATTTCTTCAATGTCAGGAAAGCCCATTTCGACATTGTGTTGTAATTCTAGTTTGTCAGATGAGTTGAAAAGCATGACTGCATAGGCTTTTCGTTCATCTCTTCCGGCTCTTCCTGCTTCTTGAAAGTAGGCTTCTATCGAGTCGGTAATATCCATGTGTACCACAAACCTTACGTCTGGTTTGTCTATTCCCATTCCAAATGCATTAGTACAAACAATTATCCTTGTTTTGTTATTTATCCAATCATTTTGCTTTTGGTCACGTGTTTTAGTATCTAATCCTGCATGATAAAAATCTGCCGAAATTCGGTGACTTATTAGGTAATTAGCTATGTCTTTTGTTTTTTTTCTGTTTCTTACGTAAACAATACCAGAACCCTGAATATTATTCGCTATTTTCAATAGTCGAGCAAGTTTGTCATCCACATTAAGAACCGCATATGCAATGTTCGTTCGTTCATAACTTTTTTGAAAGACATTTTGTTTTTTGAAGAGCAACTTTTTTTGAATATCAATCACCACCTCTTTATTGGCTGTAGCTGTTAATGCAAGAAAAGGAACTGTTGGAAGCAACTCTCTAAGTTCAGCTAGTTTCAAATAGCTTGGTCGGAAATCATACCCCCATTGCGAAATACAATGCGATTCATCTATAGCAACCAAGCATACTTTCATTTTTAGTAAACGTGCTTTCACAATCTCCGTTTCCAGTCGCTCAGGTGAAAGATAAAGAAATTTGATGTTACCATGAACGCAATTGTCCAAAGCAATATCAATTTCTTGGCGGTGCATGGATGAATTGATAGATATCGCTTTTATGCCTCGTGAAGTGAGATTCTCCACTTGGTCTTTCATCAGGGCAATTAATGGTGATACCACGATGCAAATACCATCCATCATTAATGCAGGAACTTGAAAACAGATGGATTTACCTCCACCTGTTGGTAATAAAGCGAGACAGTCCTTTCCTAGTAATACCGAATTTATAATATCCTCTTGTAAAGGTCTAAAAGAAGAGAATCCCCAGTATTTGTTTAATATTTCATGACTAGTTGACATAACAAATAGTTCACGAAGTTACGAAATGTTATTTAGAGTGGTAAAATATAAAGGTTTGTGCTATTCGATTTGAATTTCGCAACTTCTGATAATAACCAATCGGTTGCTTGAACTTCAGTTTTAAAAACTTTAGTTGGTACATTTGGACTATAAAATCTTAAATAAAAATTCGCGGAGATAACATGTGCGAAATTTTCAGCTAAAAGAGCAACTGCTAAATAAGGAGTTTCCGCTTCCGCTTTGACACTATACTCCTTAGCTGCTCTTGTGATGGTTACCATGCTTTCAAACAAAAAAAGAATTGGATGTTTTACTCCTTTTGTTATTTTTATCACAGCATCCCGTTCTTCTTTCTTTTCTTCTATGTCGATAATACTACCTTCCACATATGTAATATAAACTATCCCCTGTTTGTCAAGCTCTATGCTCATATTAGGAAGTTGTATATTATCCACAACATCATCTTTATCAATCGCCATTCTCAATAATTTTTATTCAAGCTTTTCTTTTTTGTAAACAAATCCCCGAAAAATATGGGGATTTGTTTACAAAAACATTATTTTACTATCGTTATTTTCGTAACAGTTTTTTCAGTACTTGTTGTAATTTCTGCAAAATAGATTCCTTTTGGTTCATTCGTTAAATCAATCGAAAATACCCCAGAATTAGCATTTGAAAGTGCCTTCAGAAGTATGGTTTGACCAACTACATTTAATACCTTTACCAAAACATTTTGCATGCCATTTTGTTTAATTTCAATATTAAATTCTCCATTACTTGGATTAGGATAAATAGTGATAGAAGTATTTGTTGAATTACTCTCAGCAACGCCTACCGTTGGCCCCCATCCATTAAGTGTGGTTACTCCTGTACTATTTGGATCTAGCCAGTGTTTTAGTTGAGTTGCGTTAGTACCTCCACCAAGCCATGACAAGGAGAATTTCCCGTAAACATCATTCATGCTAGAAGTAGGAGCTCCACAATAAGAAGGACCTCCATGCAACTGACCTACTATTCGATGGTTTTGATCAAATAATGGAGAACCAGAAGAACCGCCCTCAGTACAAGCGGTTGTCCACTGTCCTACTTGCCAATGGCTATTCGCTGGTGTTCCTGACCAAGTTCCATTTATACAAGCATTTGCCGCTCCTGATATTTTTTTAACATCACCACTTGGATGATGAATTCCCCATGCAGAGTCAGCAGGAGTGTCAATATTAGACCATCCGTTGAAATATACACCATAATTAGCAGGAACAGTTCCTCCTGACAAACCTCCTGTGATTTGAACCAAACAAAAATCGCTTGGGCTATTTCGTGCACATAGTGTCGATCCTGTTAAGGATTGAGACGAAGGTGAGCTAGATGGATTTGAACATCCTGGTGCTTCCCAATTAAAACGAAAAACCCATTGAGCCCAATCATTACTTGTAGAGCAATGGTTCGCTGTTAGGACATAAGGCTTACCATCTTGTGGTACATCGTTTACCAATGAACCCGAACAAAATTCACTTCCTCCAACAACTAAACAAACCACTCCTCTTTTTTCCACTTGCCAATTAGCACCAAAAGGACAATTTACATTTTTCTGACAGCTTCCTGAATTGCCAAAAGATTTAACAGCATAATCTTCAACTCCTCTATATCCATGAGTTACACGAAATAAACTGATTCTTCCTTGATGAGAAACAGCAGCTGGCTCATAGTACTCTATCACTACAGCATCTCCACCTATCAAATCGGTAGCAAACGCGTTATCCTTTTGATTATTTAGTTCGGTGAAAGCTCCTATCACGAAGTCTTTCGTTGAATTATAAACAAACATCGATGCTCCTTTTGGTATAAAGCAATCGTCAAAAGCCAAATTAATCGTCAATGCTCCTGTTGATTTTACTCCAAGTCGCCAAAGTCTATCACCATTCGGCATCGTTGTCCATGTACCTGAATTGTCAAGATTAAGTGATACATAATGATTGTAACCAAAGCGGTAAGGGCCTTTGCTTTGGTCGTTTACAGCGTCCTCTGCCCGTAATGCTTCCATATCGAAACTCGGCATTAATTTGTAGCTAACTTCCTGCAAGTGTTTCGAACTTACCTTGAAACTAAATGGAGTTCCTCCTTGACTTAATTGTGCGACAACTGTGTTGTGAAACACTGCAGAAATTAACACAACTAATGATAGTAATAGTTTTTTCATCTGATTTTGTTTAAATGTTAGAAATAAGTTTTATATTAGAGATTGCCGAAAGTATAAATAATTTAAAGCGCCAACAAATATTATTGACGAAGAGCAATTACTTAGCCACCAACATACTTATTCAAAATTTAAGTTTATTCTAAATAAAGCGAATGTAATAAATTGATGCATCAATTAAAGTCGGTTTGTTTTCCATTTCAACACTTCTCCTTCATTGTTTTTTACTGCTAACAATGATGCACTCTTACTTTCCGAAATCAATTTCGCTCCCACAAGAGCAGCTATCGTTGCTTCATCTTCGTCCCCCACATCAAGCATTTCTGGTTTGTAATAATGATTAATAAAATGGGTGTCAAAATTTCCAGAAGTAAATGATTCATGCTTCAACACAAACTTACAGAAAGGCAAAGTAGTTTCCACACCTATTATTTTATAATCATCTATAGCACGTATCATCCTATTTATGGCTTCTTCACGATCTTTACCAAACGAAATGAGTTTCGAAATCATTGGATCATAATAAATAGGGATGTCCATACCTTCCTCAAATCCATCATCCACGCGCACCCCCAAACCTTGCGGACGTTTGTAGGTTAATAGTTTCCCTATATCAGGTAAAAAATTATTAGTTGGGTCCTCAGCATACACACGCACTTCTATACTATGACCATGAATCTTCAAATCTTCTTGCTTAAACGATAATTTTTCACCTCGTGCAACTTTTATTTGCTCTTTCACCAAATCAATTCCTGTTATCATTTCTGTTACGGGGTGTTCAACTTGCAATCGAGTATTCATTTCTAGGAAATAAAATTTTTTATTCTCATCCAACAAAAATTCCACTGTACCAGCGCCTACATAATCACAAGCTTTTCCTACATTCACAGCACATTCACCCATTGCTTTTCTTATTTCTGGAGTTAAAACCGAAGAAGGTGCTTCTTCAATCACTTTTTGGTGTCTCCTCTGAATAGAACATTCGCGCTCGAAAAGATAAACGATATTACCATGCGTGTCACCCAATATTTGAATCTCAATATGTCTAGGACCAGCCACATATCGTTCAATGAAAACCGAACCATTCCCGAAAGCTGAAGTAGCTTCGCTCACAGCCAACTTCATTTGTTCTTCAAATTCTTCGCTATTTTCAACTATACGCATTCCTTTTCCACCTCCACCTGCGCTAGCTTTTATCAGTATCGGAAATCCAGTGGCCAATGCGATTTCCTTTCCTTCCTTAACACTCGATATGGCTCCTTCTGAGCCTGGAACCATTGGGATTTTATATTTTTTAGCAGCGGCCTTAGCCGATAACTTATCGCCCATTATATTCATCGCTTCTGCCGAAGGACCAATAAATGTTATTCCTGCTTTTTTCACAGCTTCAGCAAAGTCAGCATTCTCCGATAAAAAACCATATCCTGGATGAATTCCATCAACATCGAGTTGCTTACACACTTCTATAATTTTATCACCCAATAAATACGATTGGTTCGATGGGGGAGGACCTATACATACAGCCTCGTCAGCATATTTTACAAACGGAGCATTTCTATCCGCCTCTGAATAAACGGCCACCGTTTTTATTCCCATCTCTCTGCACGAGCGCATCACTCGCTGGGCTATTTCTCCTCTATTGGCTACTAATATTTTTTTCATATCACTAAGTTACAGTATTCGTCAACATTTTTAAAGCGACAAATATAAACTAATGGATTTTACCATTTACAAATATAGTGAAGGTTATGTTTTTTTTTGAATTCAAATTACTTTTTTACTTTCATAATTTCACATCTTTCGATAATTATTTGAAATTAAAATTCGCAAATATTATAATTGAAAGGTTTTCGCAATACCGATGAAAAGTCTATTCCAACTTGTCTCAAATCTTCATCGTCTTCCTCATAAAACCAATTTATTATAACCGTATTTCCTGTTTGTTCCGATTCTAGCAAGCGTTTTATAAGGTTATATACTTGCACTCCCGAGCCGGTATGTAAATACTGAAACGATAAATTGAGAGTAGTGTGAACAGGTTTAGTCAAAAGATAATAATCTACCCATTCGAACAAACGATAATAAAATATCGTAGCGTTTTCTGGAAACGAGCGGCCTTTTATAATCAATACATTTGCCTCTCTATCAAAATCAACCATGGGTAAATTTGGGGTAGCAGGTATGCTCAAATTTCTTCTTTGTTCTAATGTTAGCATGTTCTCCCACTATTAGTTTTAAACTCTTCTTTTGTTGGCTAATAGTAATGCCAAATTTCAACATTATATTGAGTACATACTCCGTATTTTCGTTAAAACAACGCAATCGTATGTCTTAAAACTCAAATACTTGGCTAAACGTATTTTCGAATGTAATCAATACCCATTCATCTCCTTGCTCACTATTCCCCAAAAGCCTCAAACAAACTCGTTTTTAACTTCCAACACAAATCTATCAACACTTTTATTTCCAAAAATCCTATTTAACCTAAAAGATACCTTTCCAGAGCAAAAAGACACTTTTCCCGAAAGTAACAAGAACTAAATCAAGTCAGTTGCAATTTTAGCCGAAAGTAAACAAAGAGGAATTCCTGGTCCAGGATGCACACTTCCACCACAGAAATATAGATTTTTTATATCCGATGAAAAATTCGGATGTCTCAGAAAAGCAGCAAACATGCTATTCGATGCATTTCCGTAAATAGCTCCGAAAGCCGATGAAGTTCTTTCTTCAATTGTCCTTGGGTCCATCACCATCTCACATTCTATCAATTGTCGAATGTCAGTTTTTAGCATCCTACTTAACTTCGTAATCACGTATTCACGTGTATTATTCACTAGTTTATCCCAATCCTGACCATTGTTATAAGGTACATTCACAAAAGTAAACCAATTCTCACAACCGTCTGGAGCATCTGTTTTAGTAAGCTTCGAAGTCACGTTTACATAGACAGTTGGGTCTTTGTAAACCGTAAGTTTGTTTATAATCGTGTCAAATTCTTCAGGATAATTGTCTCCAAAAAATATATTATGAAGATCCATCTCTTTGAATTCTTTTTTGATGCCCCAATAAAAAATAATACCAGATGAAGATTTTGGTTGACTTAGTGTTTTCTTCGGCTTTTTCACCTTAGGCATCAGCTTCTCATAAGTATTGTAAACATCAGCATTACTGATGATGACATCATACAATTGGTGGCCAAGCTTCGAACGTATGCCTGTTGCCTTCTTTTTATCCACTAGTATTTCCTTCACAGGTGTTGATAGCTTAATATCAACACCAATTTCTTCAGCAAGTTTCACCAAACTTTTAGTAATGCTATGCATACCTCCTTCAGGATAATATGCCCCCAAATCAATCTCTACATAAGGAATCACATTCAGAGTAGCAGGTGCCACATAAGGGCTCGAACCATTATAAGTAGCATACCTATTAAAAAGCTGAATCATTTTTTTATCCTTAAATGCTTTTTCGTTAGCCGAGTTCATCGTGTCAAAAGCTCCAATTTTTCCAAAATTAATCAACCCTTTTGCCACAGCCTTTGTAAAATAATTCTTGGCCTTGTGCAGCGAATTCATCAAAAACAATTCGCCAGTTAAGTTATACACCATTTCTGTTTTTTCCAGATACTTCAAAATAGCTTCTTCCGAGTCAATCGTGCGTTCAGCCATATATTTCGCATAAGCTTTTCGTCCATGTTGAGAGTCGAACACCGTACCATCCTCAAAAAAATATCGAAACACAGGATTAATATGTTCATAATTCAAATAAGCTCTTGGGTCTTTCCCCGAAAGTGTAAAAAGTTCGTCCACAATCATTGGCAAGGTAAAAACAGAAGGGCCATAATCGAATCGGTAACCATTTTTTGTTTCCGAGGAGATTTTTCCACCCGCAAAACCATTACTCTCAAAAATAGTAACTTTGTAACCTTTGTTTCTCATTCGTATGGCAGCACCTAAGCCTGCCACTCCCGAACCCACCACAGCACACGATTTGTTCAATTCTTTTATCATTTTGTTGGGAAAATTAATCTAATATTTGTAAACAATTATCTAATAATTAAGTTTAATATTGGGTGGCAAAATTAGTGAATGCAATGGAATAATTGGAAAACCGAGGAGATGTGAAATATGATTTTGGTCATACCTGAATGGAGAAACAAAAACAACTTAAATTTGGTGGTAAAGAATAAAGGTTTAATTTTGCATCCCTTTTCGAAAACAAACAACAAGTTAATCAGTTTTTTTGAATTAGTATAAGTATAAAATGGTATATATAGGAGCTAATGAGCTTACTCTACAGGACTTTAACAACATTCTCTACAATGGAGAACTAATCGATCTCGATCAAAAAGCACTTGAAAAAGTAAGACAAAGTCATGAGTTTTTGAAAGATTTCTCTAAAGATAAATTGATTTATGGAATCAATACTGGTTTCGGCCCAATGGCTCAATACAAAATCAGTAACAACAATCAGCTCGACTTGCAGTACAACCTAATTCGAAGTCATTGCACTGGAGCTGGTAAACTATTATCAAATGTCGAAGTCAAATCAGCAATGATTTGCCGTCTCAGCTCACTTATGCAAGGGTTTTCGGGTATCCATCCCGAAGTTGTAATTCTTCTTAAAGATTTAATCAATAATAATGTTTCACCACAAATATTTGAACATGGTGGTGTAGGAGCAAGTGGCGATTTGGTTCAACTGGCTCATCTAGCACTGAATTTAATAGGCGAAGGAGAAGTTACCTATAACGGGCAGCTTCGCCCAACAGCAGATGTATATAATGAACTAGGATTAAAACCAATCACTATTCATTTGCGTGAAGGTTTGGCCTTGATAAATGGTACAAGTATTATGACAGGAATTTCAATGGTCAATGTTTCGCATGCCACCCAACTTGTCAATTGGAGTATTTCTGCCTCCATGATGATTATTGAATTGGTAGAATCTTACAGTGATCATTTTTCAACAGAACTTAATAAAGTAAAACCTCACCGCGGGCAACGAACCATTGCTAATACTATGGATACTTTAATGAGAGATAGCAAGCTAGTTCGTAAGCGTGAGGAACATTTATACAGCAAAGAAACCACTGATGTAGATGTCTTCAAAGACAAAGTTCAAGAATATTATTCAATTCGTTGCGTGCCTCAAATATTAGGCCCAATATGGGATACAGTAAACTATACTCAATCGGTCATTCAAAATGAAGTAAATAGCGTGAACGACAACCCGATTATAGATAAGGAAAACAACAATGTTTTTCATGGAGGCAATTTTCATGGCGACTACGTTGCCCTTGAAATGGATAAACTCAAAATTGCTGTTACAAAGCTATCAATGCTTGCCGAGCGTCAACTGAATTTTTTGATGAACGACAAATTGAATGGTAAATTACCACCATTTGTCAACCTTGGAAAGCTAGGTCTTAATCTTGGAATGCAAGCAGCTCAGTTTACGGCCACTTCTACTACTGCCGAAAATCAAATGCTTTCAAATCCAATGTATATTCACAGTATTCCAAACAATAACGATAATCAAGATATTGTATCTATGGGTACCAATGCGGCACTTATCACAAGCAAGGTAATTGAGAACACATATCAGGTCATGGCAATCGAATTATTAAGTATTGTTCAAGCGATAGACGCATTGAGCTTTGACACTAAACTTTCTTCTCAATCACAAAAGATTTATCATCAAATTCGAGACATCAAAGCACGATTTGAAACAGATAGTATACTTTACAAAGACTTGGAAAAGATAAAACTATTTCTTCAAAAAAATAGCCCGGAAATATTAACCAATTAATTATTCAAAAAATAAATTTCAAATGAAATATGCATTAGTAACAGGAGGTTCAAGAGGTATCGGGCGCGCCATATGTGTCAAACTTGCCGAAATGGGGCATTTTATAATAATTAACTATACATCAAACGTTCAAGAAGCAGAGAAAACACTTGCTTTGGTTCGTGAAAAAGGAAGCGATGGAGAATTGATGAAATTTAATGTTGGTGACCAGTCTGAAGTAGAAGCAACCTTAGGAGTTTGGATTGAAAAAAACACTGACAAATATATAGAAGTACTAGTGAACAATGCTGGTATTAAAAAAGATCAATTATTGATGTGGATGAGTAATGAAGAGTGGAACTCGGTATTAGGAGTTAATCTTGGAGGATTTTTCAATGTAACAAGACTTATTATCAAAGGAATGTTGGT
>CAIWDF010000201.1 GCA_903911435.1 uncultured Bacteroidota bacterium | reverse complement strand
GATGTGCTCAATTATACTACCTTTTACGATTATAAAATTATAAACAGAAGCACCGATGATTATCATAAAACCTATATTGGTTTTTGGCAAGATGGAGGAATAGGTTATGCCTTTGATGATTTTATTGCCTGCAAACCTTCGAGTAACTATAGTATGTTTTTTAATGGAAATGGATTCGATGGGAATGTCACTAACGAATTAACTTCATACGGTACAAAACCTCCCATGAATAGCACTGTAGTTTTAAACGGACCTTTAGCAGTTCCTAATGATGGTATTGATAATGACAATAACGGAATAACAGACGAATTGGGAGAAAAGAATTTAATGACCGATTTTGTTTCTTTAAGTAACGAGTGGTATCCAATTGGTTATCCTCAGGTAGCTCGCGATTATTATCTCTACTCGGCAAGTTATTGGAAAGACAGTATACCCATCACCTATGGTGGCGATGGTAGAAATACAAATTCAACAAACATTCCTACTCGGTTTATGTTCGATGGTGCGTTGAATGATACGTTAGGTTGGACCGAAGCCAAAAGTCATAATTATCCTTATTTAAGGTCTTCTGTAATTGGTTGTGGTCCCTTCAACCTAAATGCAGGACAAAGTGTAGAGTTCGAACTAGCAGAAGTGTTTACCCGCGATACCCTTTCGAATTATAGCATTGCTAATTTGTATGAAAAAAATTTAGCCGATGTACAACGCGTACAGAAGTGGTATGCTGTAGATAGTTTCCCATCGTGCTTAAGCATTTATACTGGCATCGCCCAACAGCCATCCGTTCACACATCCGATGTTATTATATTTCCTAATCCATTTACCACCACCACTACCATTGAGTTTGGAGCTACACAACCAAACACCAGCATCAAACTCTTCGACATGTTAGGCCATCAATTGCGAACCATCAATGTAATAGGTCATCAATGCATCATCGAAAAAGGAAACCTCGAACCAGGAATTTATTTTGTTCAAATTACTAATCAAGACCACACCATCATCAATCGAAAACTAATGGTGGAATAAGGAAGTTTCGCTTCGAATTAATTACACATCCTCAGCAAACCATTTTCCTTTTTTCTACAAAAAGTTTTTTGTTTTTTTTGAGGGAGGGGGCTTTCTTCTTAGAATTTAGTACTTAGAATTTAGAATTTCTTCTTTGCGCCTTTCTGTCTTTGCGGTAACTAAATCTCACAAAAAAACCTTGAAGTAATTGCTTACTCCAAGGTTTCCGTTTGATGTTATCTAGAACTACTTTGGTATTAATAGAAACGTACCAAATGTTCTTCTACGTTTGCATTCTTTTTCAATGCATCGTACACTTCGTAATCCACTCTCGAACTCATTTGACTTACCATTTGAGTTTGTTGTGCTTTATAGTCTTTTTGTGCAGGAGCATCGGTTTTAGCATCCACTTGTACCACTATCACTCCTTCTTTACCAACAAGCGGTTTGCTCATCGATTTTCCTTTCATGGCAGCCACAGTACCTGTTACCACTGGCTCGTTAGCCGATCCTGGGATAGCTGTAGTGTTGAAATTAACAGTAGGAGCTTGTTCCACTGCTATTTTTAGTTTAGCAGCTATCGCATCGATGGTAGCACCACCAGCCATAGCAGCAGTAATTTCGGTAGTAAATTGTTCTGCTTTTTTCTCTTTTATTACTTTAGCAGTTAGGTCGTCTTTCACTTGTTCCATAGGAGCAATTCCTTTTTCGCGTACTTCGGTTAAAGCAGCTACCACAAATTTATCGCCATACTCTTGTGGCTCCGATACCATTCCTTTTTTGCTTTCGTAAGCCCAACGTACCAAAGCACGTGGCGACTCCAAACCAGCAATGGTTTTATCGTTTTCTTTAATGTTATCAGCAATACGTTTGTTTAGTTTTTGTTCCAACACCGATTTTTGAAACAAATCGTTCGTAGTGTTTTTACCAGCAAATTCGCTTGCTTTCACAAACACTGCTTGCATGGTTTTGTTGCTAGGCTCCACTTTGCTTTCAATAGTCGAAACTTGTACTTTAGGTTGTTTACCTTTTGTATCAAGCACTTCCATGATGTGGTATCCAAACTGAGATTCAACCACTACTAAGTCGCCTTTCTTACCATCCAAACCTGCGTTTTTAAAAGGGTCAACAAAGCCACTCTTATCATTTACCCAGCCGTAGTCGCCATCTTTACCCATAATAAATTTCTTTGGATTCTTAGGATCAGCAGCAGAGCTCTTTCCTCCATCGTCAGAAAACTTAGCAACGAAATCCTTGAAATCGGCTTTTTTCTTCAACAATACCACCAAACTATCTGCCATTTTCTTAGCTTGTTCTTTCGTTCGTGTTACTGTTTGCGAAGCACCACTTCCTTTGTAAGCTACCAATATATGGCGAACGTGTGCCGAGTCGGCCGATATTTTACTTGCTTCTAATTTTGATATTTTAAACATTCCATTTTCTAAATACGGTCCTACCACTGCACCTACCTCTGCTCTAAACATGGTGGTGTCAATCATTGGCGAAAGCGTACCTTTTGTATGGAAGGTCACATCAAAGTTGCGGGTTTCCGATTCGGAAATTACAAAAGCCGAATCTTCGGTAGTTTTTTTAGTTTTAAATTCATCAGCCACACGTTGCAATGCTATTTTAGCATCATCAAAATCTTCTGGAGTTGGAGCTATGTCGAAGGTAACATACTCCAGCTTGCGCGAAGCTTCTTGTTTAAATTCGTTTTGGTGAGCTTTGTAATATTTGTCCAAATCACCATCGTTTACTTTGATGGTGCTATCCACTACCAATTTGTAATTTTTGATTACATATTTAATAGTAGCATTTGAGTTTTGAGCAATGTAGTCGCGTTTTGCAAAAGCGCTTGGCATATAAATACCTTTTTTGATAAGGTTGTTATACTTTTCTACTGTGCGCACTTGTTTGATGTACTCCTCAAGTTTAGTCCACTGACCTTCTTGTTCATCGGTCATTTTCTTGGTGAATTCTTTTATTTTCTCAGGGCTCACTTGACCAGTTTTTGGGTCAGCAAACATTTGCGATACTTTACCTTGTTGGTCGCTAAGGTTACGTACCAAAGCCGAGTGAGGATGCTCCACCATTAAATCGTACAATTCTTCGTCAGATATACCAATACCCAATTTAGCGTATTCTTTATCCATCACTTCTTCGTTGATGGTTTGGTTCCACACTTGTTGAATGGTTTGGTCCGTTTCTTCAGCAGTCAACGAAGTTTTCTGACCATTTCTTTTTTGGTTTTCTAAGGCTTCTTGTACTTTCTGATTGAATACATTGTAGTCAATCGACTTACCACCAATTTCACCTACAGCTCTTGACGAACCACCAAAAACAGAACTACCTCTTTCGAATAAACCTGTTAGTACAAAAGCCAACAAGGCCACACCAACAATAGCAACTAGTAACCCCGAACGCTTACGTAATCTTTCTAAAACACTCATCTTTATTTATTATTTTTTACTTTTATATTTAAACTTTTTGTCCCAGTTTTTTCAATTGGGGGTGCAAATATAAGATTCTTTAGCAAATACTAAAACATTTTATCTTATTCGCATCAAAATAGGCCTTCAAAATCCTATTGACTATACCAATAAAGGGGAATTTTACTACTTTTTGAATAATTTATTGCTCTTCCCGATAAAGTCCAGTAGTTCCTCTCTTCCTGTCTTCTTTTCGGCCGAAGTATAGAAGCACTGAGGCAGTGCATCCCAATGAGCACCCATGTCTTCCTTATATTTGGCAATATTATCTGCAAATTGTTTTTTCGATAGTTTATCAATCTTGGTAAACACCATTACAAACGGAATCTCGTTTTCGCCCAACCAATTCATAAACTCAAGGTCTATCTTTTGCATGGGTATCCTCGAGTCGAGCAAAACCATCATACACATCAAGCTCTCCCGTTTAAGGATATAATCTTGCAAAAACTTTACCCATACTTCCTTTTTATCTTTCGATACTTGGGCATAACCGTAACCAGGTAAATCCACCAGGTACCAATTGGTATTGATGATAAAGTGATTAATGAGTTGTGTCTTGCCTGGCTTACCCGAAGTTTTCGCCATGTTTTTGCGGTCGCAAAGCATATTGATGAGAGATGATTTCCCAACATTACTTCTTCCAATAAAGGCATATTCTGGCAATTCGGGTTTGGGACATTTGCCCACCTCGGTATTACTCATTACAAATTGCGCAGTTTTTATTTCCATTGTCGTATTTATTGTTTAATAATGTTCATCATCTTCCAATATTAATTCTCCGATGATTGTCTCTTGTGAATATCTTTTAATTTAGTTTTCTCAGGGTTGTACATTGGCTTTTCTGCTTTCACAATTGTGGTCAACACCTTGGTATATCGTTCAGTATCGTTAAGCACTGCTATAGCTTCCTTTAATTCCTTGTCGTCTTTCAACGAAGCTTCCAATCGTCCGTTTTGGAAATAATAGCGCGATGCAATTTCTTCTTCCAAAAATTGTTTTATCTCTGGTTTATATTTTACCAAGTCTTCTTTTTTGTTGTGAGATATTTTTGTTTTCAAAGCATCCATCTCCGCTTTTATTGCATCCAATGTTTTGTCTGCTTTAGCATCATCGGTCAATTCTTGCAAGGCTTTCTCAGTCTTGGTAGTGTAGTCGTACTCTTTGGTATTTAAGAAACTTACAAAATCATCATATTCTGCATCAGTCAATTTAAAATCTTTTATAGCAGGTATTGTTTCATGAGTCACTCTGTACTTGGTAGCATAATTAAATATCAAATTTTTGGTAACCAAACTTTGCAACAAGGCACTGTATTTATCCGACTCAACAGCAATATCAGGAGCAATGCCACCACCATCGTAAACTATTCGCCCATTCTTCGTTTTAAATGCCGATATCAACGAATCAGGAACTTTATCCACGCTGCCATCTTCGTTTCTATGCGAATAATCCAATGCTTGAATGCACCTTCCACTTGGAGTGTAGTATTTAGCCACTGTCACTTTGAGTTGTGCATTATAGCTCAATGGGCGGGTTTGTTGAACCAATCCTTTTCCGTATGAACGTTGACCTATCACCACACCTCTATCCAAATCTTGAATGGAACCAGAAACAATTTCGGATGCTGAAGCCGAACCTCTATCTACCAATACTACAATTGGAATATTCAAATCAACAGGATTGTTCAAAGCTTTATGCACATTGTCCCAATCTTTCACTTTGCCTTTTGTACTCACGACAGTGGTTCCTTTATCAGCGAACAGGTTCACAATGTCAATGGCTTCTTTTAGCAATCCACCTGGGTTTCCACGCAAATCAAAAACCAAGGATTTTAATTCAGGTTTCTTTTTCAAATCGAGCAATGCCTCTTTCACTTCATTCGCTGCATTTTCAGTAAAGCCTGTCAATTTGATATAACCAATAGAAGGGCTAATCATGTTGTAATACGAAACCGATTTAATTTTTATCTCCTCTCTATTTATTGTTTTCTCGATAGGTTTTTTCTCCCCTTCTCGCTCAAGCAAAAGTTTGATGGAGGAGTTGGCTTGACCTTTTAAAAACTTACTGATATCATCCGATTTTTTTCCTTTCACATCAATATCGTTCACCTTTAAAATCTTGTCTCCCGCTCTTAAGTCGGCCTTCTGTGCAGGAAATCCTTCATACGGTTCAGATATCACCACATAATCGCCCTCTTGATGAATCAAAGCACCTATTCCCCCATATTGCCCGGTGGTCATGTATCGGTAATCTTCAATCTCCGATTCAGGAATATAATTGGTATAAGGGTCTAAAGAGGCAAGCATATCATCAATGCCCTTTTTCATCAATTGTCCAGGATTAGTTTCGTCCACATAATAAATATTGAGTTCCCTAAATAAGGTAGCGAAAATGTCAAGGTTTTTCGACACTTCGAAATAGCTATCCACAAAACCATAGGATAACAAAGAAACCAATCCAATGGAGGAAGCAATAATTACAATTTTGAGTTTAGAATTCAGTTTTTTCATCAGTCTAATTTTAGTCGTTCAATTTAATATCGTATCTGTTTTTTGTTTTCATTTATTCAAGGTACAGGGTCATGTCCATGTCCTCCCCAAGGATGACATTTCGAAAACCTTTTCACAGTAAGTACAAATCCTTTCATCAAACCATGCTTTTTAAAGGCTTCAATTCCGTATTGCGAACACGATGGTTCGAATCTGCAGGAAGGACCAAGCAATGGCGAAATGGTGTATTGATATACTTTTATCAAACCAATAAAAAGATAACTCAGCGGATTCATGACAGTTTGCATTTCAATTAATGTAATGTCTTCTTTGCCAAAAGCGTCAGCGCTTCTACCATTTTTTCCTGCATTTCGTTTCCTTCTAATATGGTCTTTGCAGTATATACAAACAGCACATTTACCTTTTTCGATTTCAAACTTTCGCTCAATATTTCTTTGTTCATTCGATATCCTTCTCTTGTCAATCGCTTTAATCTATTTCTGTCAACGGCTCGCTTAAAAATTCTTTTCGGAACACTAATCACCACTTTCACTGCCACTGTACTTTCTTTCACCTCTAACCAAACAATTCGAAAGGGAAATGAATTAAACGATTTTCCTTTTGCAACCAATTCATCAATGGTAATCTTGCCACAAATCCTCTCTTCTTTACTAAACGTTTTCATTATTCGATATAAAAGTAGAATTTATCTGTCAATTGACACGCGAAAATGTGATGAGTGAACAAAAACAAATTTAAATGGATTGAATTGATTTTACTTCGCTTTGTTTACAGACAAAATGTATTGCTCCAATGCCATGGTCATGGAAGGAGCCTTTGCTGTAGGTGCATGTATATCTAGTTTCAATCCTGCCTCTTTCACCGATTCGGCCGTAGTAGGGCCAAAACAAGCAATACGAGTTTTGTTTTGTTTAAATTTTGGAAAGTTTTTATACAACGATTTTATTCCTGAAGGACTAAAAAATACCAACACATCGTAATTAACATTCTCCAAATCTTTAAGGTTTGCAGCCACCGTTCTATACATCACCGCTCTGGTATATTTTATTTGCTGCTCTTCAAGTTTTTCAGCTATTTCTTCTTTGTGTATGTCCGAGCAAGGAAGCAAAAATGTTTCGTCTCTATGTTTTGTAATTACTTCCATCAATGCGCTCACGGTTTGCGAACCATAAAATACTTTCCTCTTTCTGTACTGTATGTATTTTTGAATGTAATAGGCAGTGGACTCGGAAATACAAAAGAATTTCATTTCTTCTGGCACCTTAACTCTCATTTCCTTACACATTCTGAAATAGTGGTCAATCGAACTTCGACTGGTAATAATAACCGCAGTATGCTCAAGTATATTCACCTTTTGCTTTCTGAATTCCAATCCAGAAATTCCATCTATTTGAATAAACGGACGAAAATCAACTTTAACTTTACATTTCTTTTCCAGATCAAAATAAGGCGATTTATCACCTTCTGGCTTAGGCTGGGTAACTAGGATTGTTTTTACTTTCAATTTTATTTATTTGAATTTGATCACAAACAAAACATTAGAATTATTAACCGTATATTACTTTGTTAGTAGAGTTGCTAATTTTATCAAAATAAAAAGCGGTAAAATTTCTTGGGTGCAAAGATATACAAATAAATAGAATGGAGACGCCTTTAAGCCACTCCTCCAAATATTTAATCCTCTCACAAACCGAATGAACAAGAAAGCCACAACCACAAATATTCCTGAATAAATAAATACCAAAGGGGATACATTTCGTACAAAGGCAAGGCAAATTACAATTGGTAATAAGAACAAACCTAACGTATTCGAGAAAAGAAAAATAGTCATAATGTAATCGGAAGTCGCCTTCGAGTTTTGGAATAAATATCCAGAAAACCCAACTGTACATAGCTTTATAAAATAAGTTCCAATAACTGTGAGTGTAGAAATACCAAACAATTTCATAAAATTGAGCGACATGCTTCCAAAGCCATAATAAGTTAAGGTCTGGGAAATGAATAGAGACAAGGTTAACACAAACAATAAGGATAAGATGAATGTGACTCTATTGAAAAACGAGAATTCATCTCGTGCTAGTTGATTAGCATAACGATTGATGTAAAATCCTTTTACAACCTGATTCAAATGTTTGTGGTTGGAAATATAAATCCAAACAAAAAGCACAAATGAAAAAAAAAGTATAGATGCAGCTAAGTAATCGTAATGAGTATAATGAAACTTATATTCAATCGATTTGGTTTGCAATTGATGATTTGCAAACAGAGAATTTGTTTTTAGGGAATCAGGAATAACTTGTTTTTTAATAAAAGTTAGAAGCATCCTTATTCTTTAACAATTTTAGTTTAAAAAGGATTTAGCTTTTTCTATTGCTTTTGAAATACCTTGAGAATTGTTTCCTCCTGCAGTTGCATAAAAGGGTTGACCTCCGCCTCCACCTTCTATTTCCTTGCCCAATTCCCGAATGATAGCACCTGCATTTAGTTTTCGTTCCTTGACTAAATTATCCGAAATGATAAGCGAAAGGATCGGTTTACCTTTTACTTCTGCTCCTAATACCATAAATAAATTATCTACCTGCGAACGTAATTCAAAAGAAAGGTCTTTTATTGTTTCCGAAGAATCCAATTCAATTTTTTCTCCAATAAAATTAATTTCATTGATGCACTGTTTTTTTGAAAGCAAATCCACTTTCAGAGCTTTCGCCTTTTCTTTAAACATTGACTCTATTTGTTTTTGCAATTCCGAGTTTTGATCAATCAATAATTGAAGGCTTTTCACTACATCTTTAGGATTTTTAAGAATGGATTTTACCTCACTCACCAATTGTGTTTGTTGGTTGAAGAAATCCTCTGCCTTCATTGATGTAATCGCTTCAATTCTTCGAATCCCTGAAGCTACAGCTGCTTCCGAAATAATTTTGAACAGTCCAATTTGCCCTGTGGAATGAACATGGGTTCCTCCACACAATTCAATGGAATAGTCTTTATCAAAGGTTACCACTCGAACGATGTCGCCATATTTTTCGCCAAACAACGCCATGGCACCTAGTTTTCGTGCAGATTCTATGGCCATTTCTTTTATTTCTCCACTAATGTTTTGTCTAATTTTCTTATTTACAATCGCTTCAATTTCGGCCAATTCTTGGTCACTCACTTTAGAGAAGTGACTAAAGTCAAAACGTAAATGTTCTTCATTTACCAATGAGCCTTTTTGTTCTACATGGGGGCCGAGTACTTGTCGTAAAGCAGCATGCAACAAGTGTGTGGAGCTATGATTATTTTCTGTCAGTAAACGTTTCTCTTTATCAACTTTCGCTATAAATGTTTGTGAAAAGTCATCGGGAAGCCTATCTGTAAAATGAATAATAATTCCATTTTCTTTTTTAGTATCGGTGACCATAATTTTTTCACTGACCGACTCAAGAATACCAGCATCTCCCACTTGTCCTCCGCTTTCAGCGTAAAATGGTGTTTTATCAAGCACCAACTGAAACTGTTCCTTACCTTTGGCTTTCACCTTTCTAAATTGAACAATCTTCGATTCGCATTCCAATTGTTTATAACCAAGAAATATCCGGCCTCCTTCTTCTTGTTTTGTTCCATCCGTAAAAATCCAATCACCCGTATCAACCGAAGTTGCTTCTCTTGATCTGTTTTTTTGTTTCTCTAACTCTTTCTGAAACCCTACTTCGTCAATACTTAATCCATATCCTCGAGCAATCAATGATGTCAAGTCCAACGGAAAACCAAAAGTGTCGTACAACTCGAAGATTGTGGAACCATCAACCACCTGTTTTTTCTGATTCGATACCGAAATACAAACTTGATCGATACGTTTCAATCCATTTTCAAGTGTTCTGAAAAAAGATATTTCTTCTTCTTTCATTACTTTCTCTATCAATAGTTTTTGTGAAGCAAGTTCTGGAAAAGCTTGTCCCATTTGATGAGCAAGAATAGGAACTAATCGATACATAAATGGCTCTTTCATATTTAATGACTGATAACCGTATCGAATGGCTCTTCTCAAAATTCTTCTGATAACATATCCTGCACCAGTGTTAGAAGGTAATTGTCCATCTGCAATACTGAAGGCAATTGCTCTTATGTGGTCAGCAATCACGCGCATTGCGATGTTAATGATTAACTGTTTCGGATGTTTATTTTCGTCCTTCGGTTTGTATCTTAATCCTGATAATTCCTCAATTTTATCCAGAACAGGTTTAAATACATCTGTATCATAATTCGATTGTTTGCCTTGTATAACCACACAAAGACGCTCAAATCCCATTCCTGTATCAACGTGTTGGGCAGGTAATTTCTCAAGCGAGCCATCTGCCTTCCTGTTGAATTCCATGAACACATTGTTCCAAATCTCAATTACCTGCGGATGACCTGCATTTACTAATGTCTTTCCATCAATTGCTTTACGTTCTTCATCATCGCGAATGTCGCAATGAATTTCCGAACAGGGTCCACAAGGTCCCATCTCACCCATTTCCCAGAAGTTGTCTTTTTTATTTCCTTTTAGAATTCTATCTTCTGAAATAAATTGTTTCCATAAATCGTAAGCTTCTTGATCAAATCCCAAACCATCATCAGTACTTCCTTCGAAAACCGTGACATAAAGTCTGCTCTTATCAATTTTATAGACTTCTGTCAGAAGTTCCCATGCCCATGCAATAGCATCTTTTTTGAAATAATCGCCAAAACTCCAGTTGCCAAGCATCTCAAACATGGTGTGGTGATAAGTATCAACACCTACTTCTTCCAAATCGTTATGTTTCCCACTCACACGCAAACACTTTTGAGTATCGGCAATACGAGGAAATTTTATAGGTGCATTCCCCAAAAACAAATCTTTAAATGGCGCCATTCCTGAATTATTGAACATCAGGGTAGGGTCATTTTTAACCACCATTGGCGCAGAAGCTACTATTTCGTGGCCTTTTGATTTAAAAAAATCTAAAAATGTTTGTCTTATCTTCGTTGATTCCATCAATTCTATTTTCGGAGTAAATACTTATTAATTTCTGTTTTCAATTGCCACAAAAGTAATTTAAATCTTTTAGTTTTAAGTGTGGATACCATTAATTGTCTTTTAATTCTAAATTTTTTCTACCGAAAGCACATGTTTAAGTGCTCCTTTCGCATCTTCTATTGTTTTTATATTCTCAAACGAAAGTGTTAGTTTTCCATTGTTCTCCTTCATTTTGCACAAGCGAGGATGTTGCTGAACATATTTCAAAACCTTTGTAAACGTTTCGCTTTGGTAATAGGGCGAATCTTGTTTCGGAATAAAGTAACCTATCATTCTATTGTTTTTCAAAATCACTTTTTCAAAACCAATTTCCATAGCCAGCCATCTCAACCTTATGGTATGAATGAGTTCCAGCGCCTGCTGAGGCACGGGGCCAAAACGATCTAAGAGGTTACGTTCGAAATCTTCGAGTTCTGTTTCGTTTTTCGAGTCGTCTAATTCTCTGTATAGATTAAGTCTTTCTGTAATATTGTCAACATATTCATCCGGAATTAATATTTCCATATCCGTATCGATGGAGCAATCCGAAACATATTTGCTGGTTTTACTTTGTGTGAATTTTTGTGTGCCTCCCACTTCGGTTAATGCCAGTTCTTCGTGTTCGTTGCGCAATTCCATGATGGCTTCGTCCAGTATCTTTTGATACATCTCAAAACCTATTTCGTTAATAAATCCGCTTTGCTCTCCGCCCAGCAAATTACCTGCACCACGTATGTCGAGGTCGCGCATGGCAATATTAAAGCCACTGCCAAGGTCAGAAAACTCTTCTATTGCTTTTAATCGTTTCCTTGCTTCATTGGTAAGCAACGAAACCGGAGTAGTTAACAAATAACAAAATGCTTTTTTATTCGAACGGCCCACACGACCACGCATCTGATGCAAATCGCTTAATCCAAACATTTGCGCATTATTAATAATGATAGTGTTTGCATTCGAGATATCCAGCCCCGATTCGATGATGGTTGTAGCCACCAGCACATCATATTCTCCTTCCACAAAACCTAACATCACCTTTTCCAGTTTATCTCCTTCCAGCTGTCCGTGCCCTATTGCCACACGCACATCCGGACACAAACGCGAAATCATACCCGCCACTTCCATTATATTCTGCACACGGTTATGAATAAAAAACACTTGTCCTCCACGCGAAACTTCAAACGAAACAGCATCTCGAATAACACCTTCTTCAAAAGTGTGCAACTCTGTTTGCACCGGATAGCGGTTGGGTGGTGGTGTGCTGATAACCGACAAATCTCGTGCGCCCATCATCGAAAACTGCAATGTACGCGGAATAGGCGTTGCTGTAAGCGTTAGTGTATCTACATTGGTTTTTATTGTTTTCAATTTATCCTTTACTCCTACTCCAAACTTTTGTTCTTCATCAATAATTATTAAGCCCAAATCTTTAAACTTAACTCCTTTTCCAACTATACCGTGAGTTCCTATCAATATATCCACTTTGCCTTGCTCCACTTTTGCCAAAGTTTCTTTTTGTTCTTTAGCCGATTTATAACGGTTAATGTAATCAACAGTGCAAGGCAAGTCTTTTAATCGTTCTTTAAATGTTTTGAAATGTTGAAGCGCGAGTATAGTAGTTGGAACAAGTATAGCCACCTGCTTGCTATCGGCTACAGCTTTAAATGCGGCACGAATGGCCACTTCTGTTTTTCCGAAACCTACATCACCACACACCAGCCTATCCATAGGATATTCGCTTTCCATATCCTTCTTTACATCGGCTGTCGATTTTATCTGATCGGGAGTGTCTTCGTAGATAAACGAAGCCTCCAGTTCGTTTTGCAAATACGTGTCGGGACTATAACGAAAGCCTTTCAGCGCTTTTCGTTTGGCATAAAGTTGTATTAAATCGAAAGCAATTTCTTTAACTTTCTTCTTTGTTTTCTGTTTTAAATTGGCCCAGGTGTTTGTTCCCAGTTTATTTACTTTGGGCTCCGAGCCTTCTTTTCCGGAGTATTTGGCAATGCGGTGAAGGGAGTGAATGCTGATGTTTACCACATCATTATCTTTATACACCAGGCGAATGGTTTCTTGTGTTTTTCCGTTTACCTCTATTGTTTCCAGGCCTCCGTATCGCCCCACACCATAATCTATATGCGTTATGTAATCGCCCGGATTAAGACCTTTCAGCTCTTTTAAAGTAAGTGCTTCGTTCTTTTTATTAAAACTGCTTTTTAATCTGAAGCGATGATAGCGGTCGAATATTTGATGGTCGGTATAGCAAGCTATTTTTAAATCGTTATCAATAAAACCCTCGTGAATAGAGGAGCCTCCTCCGCTTTCTACAAATGGTAAGGTTTGTGTTTCGAAGCTCGCTGTTTTCGAAATATCTTCGAAAATGGTATACAGCCTTTCTATTTGTTTATGATTTTCGGCAAACACCACATTGGTGTATCCGTTGCGGATGTTCGATTTGAGGTTATCGAGCAGGTAAGCAAAGTTTTTATTGAAATCGGGCTGAGGCGAAAATTTATAGGTTATCGTTTTGGTGGGTGTTAACGAAAAATGATTGCCAAACTCCACCATGGGGTACTTCATCACCTCTTTGGTAAAACTATCTTTGTCCACATAAAGCTCTCCGGGTTCGAGCTGAGCCACCACCGATTCGAGCATGGAATAAGATGTTTCGGCTTGTGCAAATGCTTTCTCGATACGGTCGATGGTAAGTTGAAAATGGCGAAACCAGATTACGGATGTATCTCCAATAAATTCGAAAAAGGTTTGTCGGCTTTCGTGCAATAGCTTTGTTTGCACATTGGGAATGATGGAACAGAACATGAGTTTTTGAACCGACAACTGAGTGATGGCATCAAAACTGCGGATGGAATCTACTTCGTTGCCCAAAAACTCTATACGATAAGGGTAATCGTTAGAAAACGAATACACATCCACAATGCCTCCCCTCACCGAATATTGGCCCGGCTCCACCACATAATCTACCCTGTCAAAACCATACTCGTTGAGCACTTCTACAATAAAATCGATTGAAATGCGCTCTCCTTGTTTTATGGCAAGGGTGTTTTTGGTAAGATGCACCTTGGTTACCACTTTTTCGGTAAGGGCTTCGGGATAGGTTACAATGCAAATGTGTTTTTTGCCCGTGTTTATTTTGTTGAGCACTTCTGCCCGAAGCAAAATATTGGCATTATCTATTTCCTCGTGCTCGTAAGGCATACGATAGGAGGCCGGAAAAAACAATACATTATCCTCGCCAACGGCTCCTTCCAAATCGTTCAGAAAATAAGCGGCTTCTTCTTTATCGGCCAGCACTATCAAAAAGGTTTTGTGAATGTGTTGCCACGAGGCCGCTGCCACCATGGCTGCACCCGAGCCAATAATGCCCCGGAGCTGCATACGCGCACCTTCCCCTTTCAATTCTGCTGTTAGCAGGCTATTGTTTGCGGAATCACTATAGAGGCGTAATATTTCTTCTTTGGTCACTTTTAACGAAAAGGGATACAAAAGTAGTAAATTATGTTCATTGGTTTACGAGTTCATTCTGCGGTTATTGAGAGCGAAGCTACGTAAATCAATTGATTTCCCTCGGCCCCTATTTACCGCTCCCCTCCTTCTTTTAGTTGGTGCTTGTGTACCGAATTGGTCTACGTGAGGCCAATATTTATACTTTTTTAGGCTTCAGCTTTTTTCCTTACCAATCGTTTTGTGCTTATTTTCAATGCATTTTGCTTCGTTTCCGACTTTCTTGTTTCCTTAAAAAGGCTCGATACCTCCGTAAATGCTTTGCATACCTTCGTGAGGACTTTCGGTATAACCGCGAGTACTTTCTTTACCATCGAGAGTACTTTTTTTATTATCGAGATACTTTTTTTAGCATCGCGAGTACTTTCTTTGCAACCGAAAGTACTCACTTTGTCATCGAGAGTACTCATTTTAAAACCGAGAGTACTTTCTTTACCTTCGAGAGTACTTTAGAAGGTAAAAAAAGTACTCGCGAAGGTATGTAGAACGAAAATGGAGGTTTTGGCTATTTTTAGGTCTCCTCGAATCGAAAAAATGGAAGCAAAAAGTTTGTTAACGAACCGATTTAACCCAAAAACAAAGAAAAAAATAATGAAAATGTAGAAACTTGAATAAATATACTCCCGACTAATGGAGGTGGATTATTTTACCACTGTTACCTTGCCAATGTATTTATGTTCCTTCTTGAAAACATCTTTAAGTACCACGGTGTATACATATACATCTTCCTGAACTACATTACCCTTGAATTTTCCATCCCAGTGTTCATTGATGTCACCACAATTAAACAAATGCATTCCCCATCTATCCCAAATATCCATTTGATATTCGATGATACCGACACCCTTTCCAAAAAATGTATCATTCTCGCCATCTCCATTAGGACTAAATGCGTTGGGAATATAGAATGAAAACTCTGGTTGAATCTCTAAACATATTTGAGATGTGTCTATACAATAACCGTTACTCACACTTAGTAAGACACAAAAAGTGCCGGTATTACCATAATAATGTATGGGATTTTCTTCCGTGCTTCCGTTTGACGCACCTGAATTAGAATCACCAAAATCCCAATTCCAACTTGTTGCACCTATTGAATAGTCCGTAAACTGTACACTTGAATTATTCATATCTATCGGTTGCACGAATGAAAAACTAGCCGTTGGCGATGGATAAACAGTTACAGCATTCAAGCTTGAAATCGAATAAGTGCAACCACTATCAGATACTACTGTCAATGATATGGAATAACTTCCAGGAATTGTATAACATGTTGATGGACTTGGTTGATTAGAACTTGTTCCGTTGCCCAAATTCCATGTATAGCTCGAAATTGTTGTTGAAGGAACCATATTAATGCTTCCGAATGTACCACAAACAGGGGCACAACCAGCTATCGGCACGGTAAACGTCACTACAGGATTAGGGTTAAAAGCCACAGAGGCACTACCTGTAGCTGTTCCAGAACAACTATTATTCGAGATAGCAACCACACTATACACACCCGCACTAGGATTAACAATTGTATAAGGTGAACTAGTTGTTGATAAAGCAGTAGTTGATGTGCCATCAGACAAACTAAAATTCCAAGGGCTCGATCCTGTGAATGATATATTAATTGGTAGAGCTGCATTTCCTTGACATGCATTACCACCTCCAGAAACATTAGCTGCAGGTAATGGATTCACTGTTACCGTGGAAATTGCAGAAGATGAACATCCAAGTAATGTCCCTATGACGGTGTATGTTGTAGTAGCGAGAGGAGTTACCGTATATGTTGCACTTACGCCTGCTGTCCAGGTATAGCTTGTTGCTCCGTTTGGTATTAAGGTCGCTGCTTGCCCGGCACAGATGGTTGGGGAGTTGACCGTTACTACTGGTAATGGATTAACCGTTACAGTAACGTTTGCTGAAGCGGTACAGCCAAGTAAAGATGTACCTGTCACAGTATAAGTTGTTGTAACCAGTGGAGCGACATCACCACTTGCACTCACCCCTGCCGACCAAGAATAACTTGCTGCCCCATTTGCAACTAAATTAGCGGTTTGCCCTTCGCAGATGGTTGGGGAGTTTACCGTTACTACTGGTAATGGATTAACGGTTACCGTTGCTATAGCTGTTGCTGTACAACCTAATGTTGTGCCGGTAACAGTATAAGATGTGGTGGTGAGTG
>CAIWDF010000200.1 GCA_903911435.1 uncultured Bacteroidota bacterium | reverse complement strand
TGATTTACTTCATGTAATTGAAATTGAAACGAAAAATCCACGTTTTCTTTTACGTTCTAATGCTTATGACAAAATATCATATAACTATGACAGTATGGGAAACTTTGCAGAAGCTTATAGATACCTTAAACTAAGCATAAAAGCAAATAAGAGAGACAGTATTGCAATTGCAGATCAAATAAAAAAATCCGCTTTGATATCTATACAAGGAGGAATTGAAAAGGAAAGAAAGGAGAATGAAATAGTTTTATTAAATAAAGAAAAAGAATTACAAAAGGTAATTAGAAATTCATTTATTGGGGGCTTTGCATTAATGTTGTTATTGGCAATTATAAGCTACCGTAACTTCAAACAAAAACAAAAAGACAACAAAATAATAACCGAACAAAAAGGAGTTGTAGAAAAACAAAAACATTTGGTTGAAGTAAAGAATCATGAGATAACACAATCGATTCAATACGCCCTGCGCATCCAAACCGCTATCCTCCCACCTCAGAAAATAGTAAAACAATATTTAGAAAACTCCTTTATACTCTACAAACCAAAAGACATAGTAGCAGGCGATTTTTATTGGATGGAGGCAGTTCAATTAGACAATATGCCAAGTAGCCAATTAGCCAATGAAACAAATGGAAATAGTCGTCATCAACAAATTGGCACATTGTCACATTGTCAAATTATTTTGTTTGCTGCCTGCGATTGCACCGGTCACGGTGTGCCAGGAGCGATGGTTTCGGTGGTTTGTCACAATGCTTTGAATAGAGCCGTTCGTGAATTTGGATTAACCAAACCTTCGGAAATACTTGACAAAACAGCCGAAATAGTAATAGAGAACTTTAGTAAAAGCGAAGAGAATATTAAAGATGGGATGGATATATCACTTGCTTGCCTCTCCCCGACCCTCTCCGAAGGAGAGGGAGCCGGAACCTATACACTGCAATGGGCTGGAGCTAATAACCCTCTATGGATTGTACGCAACTTCTCCTCCCCTTCGGGGAGGTCGGGAGGGGCTCCTGAACTAGAAGAAATTAAAGCTGACAAACAACCCATCGGTATGAACGAAGACAGCAAACCATTCACCAATCATACCATTGCATTAAATAGTGGCGATACCATCTACCTTTTCACCGATGGCTTTGCCGACCAGTTCGGAGGCGAAACAGGAGAAAAGAAACTTACCCGAAAACGATTTAAAGAAGTACTACTCTCCATACAGCACCTAAGCCTTACCGAACAAGGAATACAACTCGATAAGTTCATCACCGAATACCGTAAAGAAGTGGAGCAGATTGATGATATATTGGTGATGGGGGTTAGGGTGTAAAATGAAAGTAGAGATGACGAACACATTAAAAACAATATTACTTGTGATGAGTATTGCAGTAATGGGAGCTTTCGGCTTACCTACAAACGACCGTTGCAACTGTGTTCCAGCACAATCGTACCGCATTGAAGCCAAACACGAACAAAATATTTCGGCCTATCCCCTCTCTCCTATCACTATCAATACATCCACTATGTTGGCTTGGGAAACCGAATATGCTTCCATCACTAAAAGCATAAACCACAGTAAGAGAAGCAGAACTTTGATTCGCCAGAAAAATTGCCCCGAAGATAGCATCTACACCTTTGTCGGATATCTATACCGCATCCGCACAGGCGAAGCCGATTGTGATTTGCACCTCGAGTGTGGACCCAAAAATTCAGCACAGCGCGCAGGGCTCGAAATAACGGTTGAGAAATGTGATTTACAAAACACATTGATTGCAAAACTAAAAGCAAAAGGATTTCATATCTCCAAAGACAATGCCATAGGAATACCCATTAAAGCAAAAGGATTCGGGTTTTACGATGGTTGGCATCAAAAATGGGAGCTCCATCCTGTGTTCGAATTTGAATTGTTGAACGAATAGATACGCATCACCACCTTCATTCCATTACATTCTCGCGTCAATATTTCGTTTCTTCACCCAAGCCTTTTGGACGATTGGCTTACACTATAATACGTCTAACGAATAATTTATAATTCATTGTCTTCTGTGTTTAAATTTGGATACTGATTCAATTGGTTACTAAGCCAATTATAATTGATTACTTAACCAAAAACAACTCAATGAAAAAGCTATTATTTATTATCGCAGTGCTCGGCATTTCGCATCTATCAAGCGCACAAACTATCGATTCATCAAAACATACATACGAAAGATGTAAAGAACAACTTTGGATGAACGGCAACAAAATGGTTTATTCCAAAGACTGTAAAACAATCGTTATAAAAAACGATATGTATTTACCAAACGGAATATCAATAAGCCCTAGCGGTATTGTAAAAAAGCAAAACGCGAAAAGTCTTCAATTGAAAAATGGTGATATGATAAACATGGATGGAACGATTACTGAAAGCACGAGCATAAAGCCAAAGTACAAACTTTGATCAATTCGTTTGTTTCTAAGTGAGAACTGGGAGAGTTGATTGACGATATTTTTGGTAATGGGTGTTAGGGTTTGATAGGTAATTAAAATTGCAACCAATCTCCCATTGCTCCCTAAACAGGAATAGGGTTTCAAGCTTAATATGTATCTTTGTATGTTTGGTGACTATTTACATGTGATTAACCGAAATGACCGTTTCAATTCGTCACAGTTATTTAGTCATTGTTGTTTGCTAATATTAACTTTACCTCAAATCAAAATTTAAATAATTAATGAAAAAACTCATTACATTCGGTTTGTTGATCATACTTGTTCATCAAAGCGAAGCACAATTTCAAACCAATGGAAATGCTAGTTCATTGGGAGGAGGTTGTTATCAACTCACTCCGAACCTTGGCAATCAGCATGGTTCGGTATGGAACGTGAACCAAATCAACCTAAGTCTTCCTTTCGATTTTGCGTTTAGTGTTTTCTTAGGTTGTAGCGATGGTGGCGCTGATGGTATCTGCTTTGGCTTGCAGCCCAATAGCACAAGTATTGGTACTACTGGTAATGGAATGGGATTTGGTGGAGTTAGTCCGTCATTGGGCGTGTTCATTGATACCTATCAAAACTCTACCGTTGGCGACCCAACCTATGACCATATTTCTCTCAATCAAAACGGGGATATCAATCATCTCACGGCTAATAACCTTATTGGACCTATTCAAGCGAGCGCTAGTTCAATAAATATAGAAGATTGCGTGAACCACACGCTCCGTATTCGCTGGGACCCAGTTGCTCTTACTTATACTGTTTGGTTCGATGGAGTATTAAGAATGAATCTTGTAGGTAATGATATTATAAACACTATTTTCGGTGGCGACCCAAATGTTTATTGGGGATTCACTGGAGGTACAGGAGCTTTGTTCAATCAACAACAGTTTTGTGTAAAGTTGGTGTCTAATTATCAAAGTTCAATTATCTGTCAAGGTACCGCTACACAATTCAACGATTCGTCATACAGTAGCACTGCCATTTCCTCTTGGCAATGGGATTTTGGCGATGGCACCCCTCTTTATTCAGGAAATACTGCTAGTACATACCAAAACCCAACTCATACCTATGGTAGTCCGGGCACATACACAGCACATCTAACCATCACAGATAGTGGTAACGATACCAGTACGATAGCGCATTTGGTAAAAGTAATTGCTTATCCTATAGTTTCGGCTATTGGAGGAGTTCCTATTTGTTCGGGGCAAACGTTGAGCCTTACGGGAAGCGTAACAGGTGGCGCACCAAGTTATTCTTGGTCACCAACTATAAATATTTCCGACCCAGCTTCATTAACTCCTGATGTTTCGCCAACAGTAACAACCACTTATACCCTCACAGCAACCAATGCTCCAGGATGCACTACCATTGATTCAACAACTGTGAGTGTAACCACTCCTTCAACTGCTAATTTTGTATATATCGGTAGTCCTTTTTGCCAAAGTGGATTTAATCCTGTTCCTTTTTTCTTAGGAGGAGGAGTTGCCGGCACCTTTTATGCACAACCAGCAGGGTTGTCCATTGTGCCAAGCACAGGAGCTATTAATCTTGCTTTGAGTACTCCAGGCACCTATTTAGTAACCGATTCTATACCGGCTACTGGCGCCTGTGGAGCAGTTTTAGGCACATACACCATAACGATTAGTCCTGTTTCGGTAGCGACATTTAGTTATCCCGCAAGCCCGTATTGTAATAATGGAGCCAATGCAATACCTTCGTTTACTGGGAATGGTGTGGCTGGAACTTTTAGTGCTCCGGCTGGATTAGTATTTGTATCAACAGCTACAGGCGAGATAGATGTGGTGAATAGTACACCGGGAAATTATACCATTACCAATACAGTGAGTGGCGGTGGCTGTCCTACTGTGGCTTCTACAGCTAGTATTACTATTTCGGCATTACCTGCCGCTAATTTCATTTATCCTAGCGACCCTTATTGCCAAAGTGCAGGAACAGCAAGTCCTTTTTTGAACCTCCCAGCTATTATAGGAACTTTTTCATCTCAAACAGGAATAGTGATAGACTCATTGACAGGGAATGTAGATTTGATGGGTAGTGTTCCGGGACAATATGCTGTAACGAATACAATCGTTTCGGCTAATGGATGTCCTATGGTTCAGGATGTGGAATACATCACCATAACAGCTATGCCGTATGTTGCATTCAATTACACGGGAAGTCCTTTTTGTCAGAGCCCGATTATAGTTTCACCTAATTTTCCAAGCAATGCACAACAGGGACTTATTTACTCGAATGATGCAAATGTAGTTGTCGATATATTTGCGGGCAGCATTGATGTTGGAAGCAGTTTGACAGGAACCTATACGATTTACAACTTCGTTTCAGCAACAGGAGGATGTCCAGATGCGATTGATTCAACATCCATTGCAATTGTGAGTACGTACGATGCATCATTTAGTTATACAGGAAATCCTTATTGCCCGAATGGAACCAACCCCTCTCCTACCCTAAGTTCGGGAGCATCATCAGGAATTTATACATCAACGACTGGGTTAGTGATTGATTCGTTAACAGGAGTGGTGAATACCACACTAAGTACTCCTGGAATTTATATTGTTACTAACACTGTTTCGGGTTCGGGCTTTTGTCCTCAATCTATTGCAACGGCAAGTATCACAATTTCTGCCTTTCAAAATTCTACGTTTAGTTATGTGAATAGTCCGTATTGTACAAGTAATTCGAATCCGCTTCCAAGTTTGTCGCCTGGGGCAAGTGCTGGTACTTTTACTTCTACTACAGGATTGTTCTTTATTTCGAATATCACGGGAGAGATTGATTTGACGAGTAGCACTCCTGGAACATATCTGGTAACGAATACGGTGTCATCATCAGGTGCATGTCCTCCTTCGGTTTCTACTGCACAAGTTATCATTACTGCTGCACCAGATGGAAGTTTTAGTTTTACAGGGTCACCGTATTGTCAATCGGGAAGTAACCCATTGCCTATTTTTACTACAGGTGTTGCAGGTAGCTTTTCTTCAAGCCCTTCAGGGTTAACGATTAATACAAGTACAGGTCTTATCACCCTTTCGAGTTCAATGGCAGGTGCTTATACTATAACTAATACCATAGCTGCCACTGCAGGATGTAATGCTGTGACTGCAACTGGAACCGTAACCATTGATTCGAGCGGAGTGGCCAGTTTTACATATACCAATAGTCCTTATTGTAGTAATGGAACGAATCCCTTACCTAGTTTTACAGGAGGCGGTGTGGCAGGAACGTTTACGGCTGTTCCTACTAACCTTTCTATCAATTCAACAACTGGCTTAGTCGATTTAGCTGGAAGTCCGGCAGGAACATATACAATAACTAACTCATTGACTGCGGGTGCTTGTCCTGCTGCGAGTGCGGTAGCTACCATTGTTATCACGGCTCTACCTGAGGCAGGATTCGGATATCCGTTTACACCTTATTGTCAAGATGCTAGTAATCCTTCCCCAACTTATTCTGGAGCTGGCGTGGCTGGTATTTTCACTTCTTCAAATGGACTAACGCTTACCGCTTCAACGGGTCTTATAGATTTGGTTAACTCTACGCCTGGAACGTATACTGTGACGAATACCATTGCTGCAGCTGCTGGTTGTGCGGTGGTAAGTTCGATTGGTAGTATTACTATAAACGCTTTGCAAAATGCTTCTTTTGCTTATCCTTCGGCAAATTTCTGTAGAACAGGAACAACCAGTCCAATTAATGTAATAACTAATGGAGGAACGTTCAGTTCAACCACTGGCTTGACTATTACTCCCAATTCGGGTTTCATTGACCTTGGTGCAAGTACAACGGGAAGCTATGTTATTACTTACACTACTCCTGGACCATGTGCGGCTTCGGCAACTTACTCTATTACTATAACTAATGCACCTAATGCGAATGCAGGCAGCGACTTAGCTATTGATTGTAGCATTGGTTCGGTGACTTTAAATGGTGCGAGTTCGAGTAGTGGAGGAACAATAAGTTATGCGTGGACGACAACGAATGGAAACATTGTGTCGGGAGGGAATTCGGTTTCGCCAATAGTGAATCAGCCGGGAACGTATACCTTGACAGTGACAAATTCGGCTACGCCTAACTGCCCAGCAACGGATGTGGTGACGGTAACGGGTACTAGTCCGACACATGCTTCGTTTGTGGCTAATCCTGCGGCTGGAATTCCTCCATTGACAGTGAACTTTACTAATATGAGTACGAATGCAAGCGCTTATGCTTGGTTATTTCCGGGAGGTACGCCTATGAGCTCTACACTAATGAATCCTACGGTGATATATACTAATGCGGGTACGTATACAGCTTATCTTACCACGACAAATTCGGGGGGATGCTCGAATACGGATTCGATGAAGATATTGGTTTATGATGATTATACGGTGGTGATTCCAAATGTGTTTAGTCCGAACGGGGATAATAATAATGACTTGTTTGTGGTATCGTCATCAGGGGTGGCAACACTTACTGGAGATATTTACGACCGTTGGGGGTTGAAGGTATTTAGTTTTCAATCGGTAAACGAAGGTTGGGATGGGCATACTACGAGTGGACAGATGGCGAGTGAGGGAACTTATTATTATGTGATTAAAACAACTGGTTTTAATGGTAGTGAACATGAAGATAAAGGGTTTATTACTTTGTTGAGATAGGCAAGGTATTGGGAAGGCGGCTTTGGAAAGATTCAAATATTTGAATTAAACAGGCTAATTTTCTCAAACAATTTTAAGATTTGCGCTCAATTTTGATTGTTTTTCGGATTCGAGTGAGGTGAGTGAGGATTGTGAAAAGGGAAAAATTGGATTAAAAACGTTAAAAACCGCATCATTTTACTCTCAGACGCATCATGGTAAGCTTCGGACGCATCATGGTAAGTCTCGGATGCATCATGGTAAGCTTCGGACGCATCATGGTAAGTCTCGGATGCATCATGGTAAGTCTCGGATGCATCATGGTAAGTCTCAGCTGCATCATGGTAAGTCTCAGCTGCATCATGGTAAGTCTCAGCCGCATCATGGTAAGTCTCAGCTGCATCATGGTAAGTCTCAGACGCATCATGGTAAGTCTCAGACGCATCAAAGTAAGTCTCGGCTACATCATAGTAAGTCTCCGCTGCATTATTTTAGGATTGGTAGTGAGTGGGATTGAAAAGACCTCACCCACAGCCCCTCTCCGAGGGAGAGGGGTGACGGATGGTAGGATGGTATTTTTGAGGATTATATAAAAGATGATCCGTTTGACGGGTATAGTAAGATTGGACTATTGACAAGTAAGGGAACTTGATATTATGTCAAGAAAACGATTGGTTTTAATTTTAGACGACTCGAAAATGAAGGGGAGATTACCTTTTGTAGGTAGAAAACAATATCATTGATTAAGAATTTTAATCAACTGAAATCATTGCTTCTGTATGAATTAAGTGAAAGATTATTAGAAGATTAAGCAATAGAACTTAAAGCATAGAATGATTCAAGTATTATCGTACGACCGTGATACGTCCTCTTAATCTTTTGGTTGAACCTGATTGAAATGTAATATCAGCAACGTAGACGTAAACTCCGATTTCTACTTTATTATCTTTAGTGGTACCATCCCATTTTTCATCAACAGATTTCAAAGTTGCGATGTTTTCTCCCCATCGGTTGAAAATGTTGCATTGAATATCTTGAATGCAATATCCTTTAATAAACCATTTTTCGTTGTTTGAATCATCATTTGGAGAAAAGCAATTAGGTGCAAATACTACTTCCTCATTGTATCCTGGCTGTAAACTAGCCACATCTGAATAGTTACAACCGTTATTATCTTGAATGACTATTGAGTATTCTCCGGCACTCAGGAAATTATAATAGGTGGTGGTGTTAAAAAAGGTATTGCCTAAATTATATAAGTAAGGAGGAGTACCTCCAATAACTGAAATGATGTCTATAGAGCCAGTGCTTTCTCCGCATTCGGGTTGCACAAAGTTATAGATGGCAGAGGTTGGTCCTACGGAAGTGATATTTGAAACGGTAGCAGTTAGATTTAAAACGCAACCATTATTGTCGATTATCTGCACAGGGAATATTCCGGTAGAAAAATTGCTAAAGGTGGTGTTTGTAGATAAGCCCGTATTATTGACATTATATTGATAAGGTGCATTGCCACCAACCACGTTGTTAATCGAGATGGTTCCGTTGGTCTGTGTGCAAATAGCAGATGTTGTAGAAATCTGAGCTGATGATGGACCTGAGGTTGAAAGTAAAACAACGTTCGGAGCAGTGTAGGTACATCCTGAAGCGTCTTGAACGATCAAAGTGTAGCTTCCTGCAGAAAGGTTAGGATAGGATGTTGTGCCAGAGAAACCTAGACTGTTGAAATTATAGGTATAAGGTGATGTTCCTCCGGTGACAGTTCCAAGACTTACTGAACCGTTGGATTGACCGCAGGTTGCATCGGTTGGAGTTACAGTGATTGCGGTTGGACCGTTTGTGTTATTAATTACTATGTTCGGGGCTGTATAAGTGCATCCTGAAGCGTCTTGAACTATTAAAGAATAGCTTCCTGCTGCTAAGTTACTATAGGATGTTGTGCCAGAAAAGCCTAAACTGTTGAAATTGTAGGTATAAGGTGATGTTCCTCCGGTGACAGCTCCAAGACTTACTGAACCGTTGGATTGGCCACAGGTTGCATCGGTTGGAGTGACTATGATGGCGGTTGGACCGTTTGTGTTATTAATTACTACGTTCGGTGCGGTGTAAGTACAACCGGAAGCGTCTTGAACGATCAAAGTGTAGCTTCCTGCAGAAAGGTTAGGATACGATGTTGTTCCAGAGAAGCCTAGACTGTTGAAATTGTAGGTATAAGGTGATGTTCCTCCGGTGACAGCTCCAAGACTCACTGAACCGTTGGATTGACCGCAGGTTGCATCGGTTGGAGTGACTGTGATGGCGGTTGGACCAGAGGAATTAGTTAAAACCACATTCGGAGCTGTGTAAGTACATCCTGAAGCGTCTTGAACGATCAAAGTGTAGCTTCCTGCAGAAAGGTTAGGATAGGATGTTGTTCCAGAGAAACCTAGACTGTTGAAATTATAGGTGTATGGAGATGTTCCTCCTGTGACAACTCCGAGACTTACTGAACCGTTGGATTGACCGCAGGTTGCATCGGTTGGAGTGACTGTGATGGCGGTTGGACTGTTTGTGTTATTAATTACTACGTTCGGTGCGGTGTAGGTACATCCCGAAGCGTCTTGAACTATCAAAGAATAGCTTCCTGCGGCTAAGTTAGTATACGATGTTGTACCAGAGAAACCTAGACTGTTGAAATTGTAGGTATAAGGTGATGTTCCTCCAGTTACGGCTCCGAGAACGACCGAACCATTGGATTGACTACAGGTTGCATCGGTTGGAGTGACTGTGATGGCGGTTGGACCGTTTGTGTTATTAATTACTACGTTCGGGGCAGTATAAGTGCATCCTGATGCATCTTGAACGATTAACGAATAACTTCCTGCTGCTAAGTTCGGATATGAGGTTGTGCCAGAGAAACCTAGACTGTTGAAATTATAGGTATAAGGTGATGCTCCTCCAGTTACAGCTCCAAGACTTACCGAACCGTTGGATTGACCGCAGGTTGCATCGGTTGGAGTTACAGTGATTGCGGTTGGACCGTTTGTGTTATTAATTACTACGTTCGGGGCAGTGTAGGTACATCCTGAG
>CAIWDF010000199.1 GCA_903911435.1 uncultured Bacteroidota bacterium | reverse complement strand
GTTTTTCGCCAGATGTAAGTGGAGTGTAGAGTTTTGTTTGAAGATTATATATATAATAATTCTCGCGAGTGGAATGACGGTAAATATGTTCGGTAGCGGTGGAAATTAATAGTTTGGTTTCGTCTTCGCTGAATTCATAACTATCAATATTCATGGGCTTGCCGTCCACCATTAAATTACTTTTTGAAACAATTACTTCTGGAGTAGTAGCTTTGGCATATTGATAACAAAATAGAGTATCATTTTTTAGGGTTGTGAATCGAAGTCCATCTTTCATAGAGCGAACGCCAGTAATTCCTTTGGCTGCAAAGGTTCCATTTTTCCAAATATCTTCTAAATTGATGGTTTTGTTTTGAGCAAACGCATGCAAACCGCAAACGATAACCACAACGGTGGTGAGAATTTTTTTCATATATTTATAATTGTAATGTAATGGTGGATTGAAGAAGGGAAAAATAAGAGGAGCGAGTTTAGGGAAAGCCTCGCTCCTACTCTATTAAATGTTTAGCTACCAAAAACTTTTTTAAGCAAGTCGGTAACTCGAGCCATAGGGTCCTTACGGATTTTTAATTCTTCGGCTGCTATCAATGTGAATAAACCTTGCAAAGCTCTGTTGGTAACATAAGCCGTTAAGTCGGGGTTTTGTTTTTCTACCAAAGGTATTTTGTTGTACTTGGTGATGATTGGATTCCAATACTTGGTTACTTGCACTTTGTTAATGGCTGCTTGAACAATGGGAGTGAACCTTGAAATTAATTCAGCCGATGTTTTGCTTTGCAAATACTGTGTAGCTGCATTATCAGCCCCTTTAAGAATTGCAAATCCATCGCCAATGCTCATTCCTTGCACGGAAGCAATGAATACAGCAGCGGCATTTTTGGCGGCTTCCTCGGCAGCACGGTTTAATGTCATCACAAATTTATCGGTTTGTGCTTTTAAACCCAAGGCATCCATCTGATCTTTTACTTTTTGCGCCTCTGGCGGAAAAGGAATAAATATCAAAGGATTTTTGTAGTATCCATCAAGCTTTGATGCGAACGCAGTAGAATTATTAGTGCCCACCTTAAGCGCTTCTTTCAGCCCATTTATCACTTCATCGTTGCTTAGTCCTGCTGGAGCATTACCAAGATTCAATTTTTCGCGAGCTGCTTTCACAGCATCATCCAATTGTTGTTGAAGATTTTGATTTGATTGCAATCCCGAATTGTTTAAAGCATTGGTTGCATCCTTTGCTGCTGCATCTAAGCGTTCTTGAAGGGTTTGACTAGTAACTGAAGGCATGGTTGACACTACTACGGCAACCAAGGTAATCCATTTTTTCATTAATTAATTGTGTTAAGAGGTGTTGTTCTTAAATTTCGTTTGTCATGCGTTGAATAGACACCCGATAAATATATGCAAACGTTTCGTCTTGCATGTATTCATCCAATTTGGGTTGAAATTTTTCGGCTTCATGCGTCAACACAATCATTTTACTGTGATTGTCCAAATCGTCTGGTTTTTCTTTTTGTTCGCGCACCACTTGCGTAAAATCATTCATCCATTTTTCATATTCGTTCATGAATTCTTGTTGAGGTGGTGTTAGTTTTTTAATTTCAGTTTGGTCGAAACCTTTTGCCAAACCTGTTTTGCTTACTAATGTTGCTCCTGCAGCTAACCCAAGTAATTTTAAAAATTTTTTTCGTGATGATTGTTCTTCTGACATAGTTGATAAAGTTTAAAGTGTTTTTGTTTTCAATTTTTTTTCAAAGGTAGTTTTTTTTCGCTT
>CAIWDF010000198.1 GCA_903911435.1 uncultured Bacteroidota bacterium | reverse complement strand
GTGAGAGGGAAAAAAGAAAGGTGGCTTGCCGCCTTTCTTTTTTCATCATTATCCAAACGGATGCTGTCATTTCGAACGTAGTGAGAAATCCCCAACTTTTTAGCAGTAACTTTTTTGTTTCATTTGACGAATTGCCTACTGCGCAATTGTCGAATTGCCCTTAGCGTCTTAGCGGTAAAAGAAAATTCCACATTTCAATTGCCGACAGGTTGCTAACTAATAAACAGATTCCTCGCTGCGTTCGGAATGACCCACTATATAAATGTGAGAGGGAAAAAAGAAAGGTGGCTTGCCGCCTTTCTTTTTTCATCATTATCCAAACGGATGCTGTCATTTCGAACGTAGTGAGAAATCCCCAACTTTTTAGCAGTAACTTTTTTGTTTCGTTTGCCGAATTGCCTACTGCACAATTGTCGAATTGTCCTTAGTGTCTTAGCGGTAAATCGTTTGAAGAATTGCCTACTGCACAATTGTCAAATTGCTCTTAGTGTCTTAGCGGTAAAAGAAAAATGTCAATTAAGAAATCCTACTCCAGTTGGTACCCGTTTTCATGCTTCGTTGGTATTGAGCAGCAATGGCAGCATTTTCGGGTTTAGTAAGGTTGATGTCGTCAGTAAGCAATTCGGCAACAAGGTTTCGTGCTGCATACAGTAGTTGTGCATCTTTGGCAAGGTCGGCAATGGCCAGGTCGAGCACTCCACTTTGTGTGGTACCCGCCATATCGCCAGGTCCGCGGAGTTTCAAATCCACTTCCGCTATCTCGAACCCATCGTTGGTGCGCACCATGGTGTCCATGCGTAGGCGGCCTTCAGCCGATAGTTTAAACGATGTCATGAGGATGCAATACGATTGTTCGGCTCCGCGACCCACTCGTCCGCGCAATTGGTGTAGTTGCGAAAGCCCAAATCGCTCGGCACTTTCAATCACCATAACGGATGCATTGGGTACATTCACTCCCACTTCAATCACCGTAGTAGCCACCATGATATGGGTTTCGCCTTTCACGAATCGTTGCATTTCAAAATCTTTGGCTTCGGCTTTCATCTGTCCGTGCACAATGCTCACTTGGTAACCAGGCGCAGGAAAAGCCCTTGCAATGCTTTCGTATCCATCCATCAAATCTTTATAATCCATCTTTTCCGATTCTTTGATGAGGGGATACACCACATATATTTGTCTTCCGAGGGCAATTTGTTCGCGCATAAATCCAAACACACGGTCGCGGTGTGTATCGAATCGATGAATGGTTTGTATGGCTTTTCGTCCGGGCGGCATCTCGTCAATGGTGCTCACATCAAGGTCGCCATACAGGGTCATGGCCAAGGTGCGAGGTATGGGAGTAGCGCTCATAATCAAAACATGTGGAGGTTGAATATTTTTCGCCCACATCTTGGCGCGCTGTGCCACCCCAAAGCGATGTTGTTCGTCAATCACCACTAAGCCGAGGTTTTTAAATTTCACTTCATCCTCTAGCAAAGCATGAGTGCCAATGAGGATGTGCATTTCGCCCGATTGCAACTGAGCATGTAATGCATTTCGATGTTTTGTTTTTTTCGAACCGGTGAGCAAACCCACCACAATGTTTTGTTCGGCAAGCAATTCCGAAATCGTTTGAAAGTGTTGATTGGCGAGTATTTCGGTAGGTGCCATCAAGCATGTCTGAAAACCATTGTCCATAGCTATTAACATGTTCATCAATGCCACCAAGGTTTTCCCGCTACCCACATCGCCTTGCAGCAGTCGGTTCATCTGTTTGCCATTACCCATGTCCATGCGTATCTCCTTTATAACGCGCTTTTGAGCGTTTGTCAATTGAAACGGAAGGTGATGATTGTAAAACGTATTGAAAAAATCGCCCACTTGCGAAAACACATAACCACGCGTGGTGGTTTCGCGCAGGCCTTTTTGCTTGAGTAATTTTAATTGAATAAAAAACAATTCTTCGAACTTCAGCCTGAACTCAGCTTTTTTCAGCATCTCTGCATTTTGCGGAAAATGGATTTGTTTCATGGCCTCGGCTCGGCTCATCATTTGATAGCGGCCAATGATGCTTTCCGAAAGGGTTTCGTCAATTCTATAATTAGGCATGCTCAGCATCGATTTTATCAATCGTGCTATGCCTTTCGAGTCGAGGCTTGCGCGTTGTTTTAGTTTTTCGGTGCTGTTGTACACCGCTTGCAAGCTACTCGCAAGGGTTGTGTTTTCGGCACTTACAGGGTCTATCTCGGGATGAGCAATGTTGAACTTTCCTTTGAACTCAGCAGGTTTTCCAAACACTACATATTCGCTGGTGCCATTGGGTTGAATGTTGTCGGCAAACCATTTTGCCCCTTGAAACCAAATGAGTTCAAGCTTTCCGGTATCGTCCAAAAAAGTGGCTACGCAGCGCAACTTTCGTTTTTCGCCTTGCAACTTAATGCCTACTATTTTTCCGCGCAACTGCACATAGGCCAAGTCGCTGTTTACATCTTTTACCTTGTAGAACTTAGTTTTGTCGACATACCTAAAAGGATAGAACTGCAACAAATCTTTAAACGTATATACGTTCAATTCTTTTCTCAGCAGCTCGGCACGATGTGTACCCACTCCTTTCAGAAATTCAATGGAAGTATCTAAAAATGTTGTTTGCATAATCCACTGCGAAAATAGATAAATTCATTGGTATATTTAATGCAGATGCTTCGGACTAACTAAAATGGAAGCGTTAAACGGTTTTCAATCGCAATCTGTTTACCTATCTTTTAGGGAGTTCAATCGCTTGGCTGCAAGTAGCTGGTCGTAGTTGGTGCCAGTAGCACGATGATACACATATATGGTATAGTCGTTCTCGGTATCGTAATGCATTCCTTCAATCTCTGTTTGGTCGGCCACTGTTTCGTTAGTTTTCAAAATCACGTATTGATAATTGTAATAACCTTGTTTGAGGTAGAGAGTACATTCGTATCCAAATCGCTCGGCATTGTAATGCATTAAGTTCTCGGTAGTGCATTGCCAATTGTTGAATGCACCGAACACATAAATATTCCCATCGCTATAAGCATTGTCTGCCGAGAGGAAAAAATTCACCGAACAATAATCAGCTTCGTTTTCGGCATTGGTGCCTTCTTGCACTTTTACCAGATAGTTTCCATTCATATCTGTATAGGTCGAATACCTTTTGGAGGAACGCTTTTGGTCGGTCATCAAGTACACATGAAATCCAGCAGTGTCTTTTTTTATCGCCTTCACATATTCTGTTTGATACCGAAAACTTTGAATGTCGAAATAACGAAACTCATTGCCACCATCAAATACATTTTCTTCGTCATAATCATAAATCAAATCATCATCACGAATCATGATGGGTTTCAAATTGTTTTTCTGATTGTCCCATCTGTTGTTTTGTGTAATCACTATTTTCAAATCGCCAAACGGATCGTTGATGGGGTAGTCGGCATGATTGACTGTAAAGTCAATTTCTTGTTTAAAACTTCTATACTCCACCATGCTTGCAGGTTTCACACGTGCGCTCACCGTAACCTTATTCTGAAAAATCACAAATCGTTTGGTAAGCACAATGTTTTCGGGCTTTCCGTCTTCGTACACTTTTAGTATATAGTTTCCCGATTTTGTAAATCGCAGGTTCGAATTCGGAAACACCGCATAATAATAGGTATAGCTTTGATATGTGTTGAACGAATATTTATAATCGGAAATAATATTATCCGAAAATCCTTCAATAAAATCGGAAGTGCTTAAGTCATCGGGTGTCCAGTTGGCATTGCAGTGTACAAATGTGTACATAAAGTTTTTGTATCCACCTTCCATGTCGTCAAAATTCAACAATAAACTTCCTTCCGATTCTAAATTAAGAATGGGTTGCGAAAGTTGAAAATTAGGGTCGCGCAATTGAACCGTTCGGATGTTTTTTTTGTACACAAAATCTTCGCATCGTAAATTGTTTCCTGATTTTGCAGTCGTATCAACGATGTCTTTCCACCATGCCTTTTTTTTGTTTTGCGCCAATGAGCTGAACGAAACCACAAGTACCATGCTACATAATAGCCAGCGTAACAAAGTGTGAGGGGTATTCGTATTCATGTTGTAGCGAGGTAGTTTGCTATTTGTGATTTAAAGTATCTGTTTTGAATTCTTCATCCACCTGCGCATTGCACATGGTGTGTACAAAATACCAAATGTTGTTGGTAGCAATGCTATTGTTGATGGCAATTTCCGAATACGAAGATTCTTTTTCACTTATCGGTATTGCTTGCAAACCTCCCCTATAGGTAATAAACAGCGCAATAGGAATAGCAACCATAAGCGAAATTCGTACTCTTGAATTATCAATAGGGTACGAAAAACTAATCACGTATTTTCGATATGCTCTAATACCTATATATGCAAACACGGCCACTGCAAATAGCAAAAGTAAAATGGACCAAAACGAAAAGAAAGGATGATTTTGTGGAGCGAACAGCAGGTGTTTAAAAGCTCTGTATCCAAGCAAGGTATCCCATTCGCCATATATTTTTAAATTAAAAATGCTTAGCGCTGAAGTAATAATAATGAGCGAACAGTTGAAAGCTAAATTCAGTAAATGGATCAATCGGCTTTTGTGGTATTGCTGAAAAGCCCATAATACAAAAGGAATAATCAGCGCTACACTTGCTGTCGAGAGGTCTAAGCGGATGCCATACAAAAAACTCATTCCTGTTTCGTTGTGCTGCCCATCAAGTATTTTGGTGTGGTGGTAAACAATAAAAAGCATTCGAAACATTGCAAAATAAGCCATCCAAAAAATAGCCAACCGGACTAAAAAGTGAATGTGAAATTTTTTCGAATTCATTTCTTATTCGAGATAGAGTTGTCCGGAACTTGTTAGTTTCTTTTCTACCGTAGTTGGATGATTGTAGCAGTATACATCGCCATTTAAATCGATATGACAAATGAGGTAATCGCTTGCACTTACATAACACAATCCGGTGGTGAACGCGTGTACATAGGTTTTCGAGGTTTGCAAGTTTCTGCAATTCAAAAACGAACTTCCGCCAATATCAGCATCGTGCTCATTGGTGCTGCCACTCAATGTTACATCGCCATATCCAAAAATATGTGAGGTGATTAAGGAGTTGTTCACCATTAAGTCTATATTACCAGAACTCTTTATTTGTAGGTCGAACACCGGGGTGGTAATCGTGTTCAAACTTTTTATTGTTCCCGAACCATTCGAGGTAATGTACTTAATCACCGGCATCTTTATATATACATTCAAGGGCTTGTTATAGCTTCGTGTCCAGTTGCATCGGTTTTTATTTCGGATAAATAAGGTGCCATCAGTTACTTCGGTTTCTATCAGCCATCCAACATTTTTTCCTGCTTCCACTTCCACATCAAAGCTCGAATCTTGAGTGATAAATACATTCACGTTATCTTCGAGATAGATTTTATCAAAATTGCTTGCCCATCTTTTTGTGGTTTCAATATTTCCTGTACGCTTTATACAATCGCACATGTTTTCCTGCTTACATGCCGATACAAAGAGTATCACCAGTGTTGCGAGTAGAAAGGTGAAATTTTGTTTGATTTGTTTCATCGAAAAAATATTTAAATTCTTATAATTGATATCCTATTCCCCATTCGAAATAATCTGCAACAGCCCAATGCGTAATCAAGGTTAGGTTTGCAATCAAATGTTTTGTTACCATGTATCTCAATCCAACACGATGGAAAAATCTTCCATCATAATTTCTGTTGTCGTAAAAATATACTCCAAAATCAATTGGTAGCGAAAGGCGATGCATATTAAAAGAATAACAAAACTTAACTCCAGCACGAAGTAAATTGGGAGTCGAAAAACTCAACGAATCTTCGCCCAGTACTTTCTTCAGCGAATTGTTATACGACATTTCAATTCCTCCTCCTATCTTGTTTTTATGATTCACTGTCTTATAAAAATTTACCATCAAACCATAAGCCGTGTAGCGCTGTGTGCCAGGAGGCATCATTTCTTTTAATCCCATCACACCAATGATGGAAGGGTGCCATTCTTTTTTAGCACTCGCTATGGAGTCTTTCTTAAACTGCATGTTTTTGTTTCCGAACACATAACCTACACCGAGGTTGATGCTCGCCATGTTCAAACCAAGGTTAGGTGTTTTAATAGCACCATTCGAAGCATGACTTAAACCAACACCTGCATCCAATCTCCACGATTTTGATAATGCCACTTCTGTATTTAGGCGTAAATTCACAAAAGCATTAACATGCGAACCGATGGCATTCTCCTGATGATTAGTGATTCTGTCGAATGGACGGGTGATGTAACACAAACCTAAACCCAAACGAAGATTTAAACTCATTCTTTTACTCAGTTTATTTAATCTAATAATGGTATAAGGGTAAAGAGCTTCTAAAGTTCCTAGTTGTTGAGGGTTTCCCAAATCTAAGTGCAAAGCACAAATTCCTATTTCGGGATATTTATGTAGTTGTTGCCAAGGTTTGCTACCATCTGTTTTATAAACATAATTCAATTCTGTGCCAAAAAGATGTCCTTTTATCAAATGTGTCATATTGCTATGATGAGCAATGGCATATCCAGCCTGTCCTTGCACAGATAAAACAAAGTCCTTGGAAGGAGAGTCTTGTGCCTGTATTGACACAGAAACAAAAATAAAAATAGAAAGGCTAATTAATTTAAATTGTCGAAACACTGATTGATAAATGTATTACTACCTTAAGCTGATAAGGCGCACAAAATTATTAAAATTATTGGCATACACTAAACCAATACAACTACATTTGTGTTTCAAATATCAAAAACGAATGGAAGAGAAATTAAAAGCCTTTGAACGATTACTAAAAATAATGGACGATTTGCGCGAACAATGTCCTTGGGATAAAAAGCAAACCATAGAAAGTTTGCGACATCTTACCATTGAAGAGACTTATGAATTAGCAGATGCCATCATGGATAAGGATATGACCAATATTAAAAAAGAATTGGGCGACATTCTATTGCATATTGTTTTCTATGCGCGCATAGCTTCCGAAACAAATGACTTTACCATCACGGATGTGATAAATTCGCTTTGCGAAAAATTAATTCATCGCCACCCTCATATTTATGGAGATGTAAAAGTGAATAACGAAGAGGATGTAAAACAAAACTGGGAAAAACTGAAATTGAAAGAGGGGAATAAATCGGTGTTAGGAGGCGTACCTGTCTCATTACCTTCGTTAATTAAAGCGTCTCGTATACAAGAGAAGGCTCGTGCTGTTGGCTTCGATTGGGAAAATCCAGGACAGGTATGGGAAAAAGTTCAAGAGGAAATAAACGAACTAAGACACGAAGTTGAGTCGAACGCACCTCTCGAGAAAGTAGAGGATGAGTTTGGTGATGTGCTGTTTTCGCTTATCAACTATGCACGATTCGCAAATATCAATCCTGAAGCAGCTTTAGAGAAAACCAATAAAAAGTTTATTAAACGCTTTCAATACCTCGAAGCAGGAGCAGCAAAGGCGGGTAAACAACTAAGTGATATGACACTTGCAGAGATGGATATCTATTGGAACGAAGCCAAAAAACTATCGTAACCAAAACTAATGAATTTTCTCTCTCACCTTTATCTTGCAGGCAATTCCGAAGGCTTAATCATTGGTAATTACATTGCCGATTCGGTGAAGGGTAGTCAGTTCAATAATTTTTCGAAAGAGATACAACAAGGAATTCTTCTACATCGAAAAATTGATACGTTCACCGATTCTCATCCCATGGTGGAACAAAGTAAACAACGATTGCGTGAGAAATATAAAAAATATGCAGGCGTTATTGTTGACATATATTACGATCATTATTTGGCTATCAATTGGAATCAATATTCTAATCAAGAGTTGGAAAGTTTTGTGACGGCTATTTATGCCATCATCAATTCATACCACTCTTTACTTCCCGAAAAATCAGTATTATTTACAAGGTACATGCTCGAACACAATATACTTGTGGGATATTCGAAATTAGAAGGGATAGAGCGTGTGCTAAAGGGAATGGCAAGAAGAACTTCATTCGAATCGAATATGGAGAATGCTATCCAAGACTTAAAGGAACATTTCGATTTATTTGAAAATGAGTTTAAGATATTCTTTCCCGAACTTCAAAATTTTGTTTCGAACGAAATTCAAAACTCAATTAGATAATTTTATAGGCTCATTAATTCCCTGAGTCTTGCTGCTTGTCTTCGAGATAGTTCTATTTTTTCTCCTCCTTTTAAGGTTACCATTAAACCTCCACTGAACCAATTTTCAATTTCTTCTACCCATTTAAGGTTGATGATAAACCTACGGCTGGCTCTGAAAAATGTCCTGCTATCCAATCGGTCTTCCAGGTTGTTTAACGAACGTAAAATAAGTGGTCGGTTGTTATCAAAATGCACTCTAACATAATTTCCTTCCGATTCAAGAAGACGAACATCACTCAGCTTTACGAACCAACATTTATCCCCATCTTTCACAAACACTTGATCCTTGTCTGATAATAAGTAGGTGGGAGCATTCAAATCACTATTTTCTAATCCTTCTTTGTTTAATATTTTTTTCACTGTCTCTGCCAATCGACTAGGTTGAATTGGCTTCAGTAAATAATCTAAGGCATTCACTTCGAAGGCTCGTATGGCATACTCGTCATAAGCAGTAACAAAAACCACTTCGGGCACCCCACTAATCTCTTCTAATAATTCAAATCCGTTTTTTCCAGGCATTTGGATGTCTAAAAATAATACATCAGGTTTTAGTAACAAAATTGCTTCTTTTGCTTTTTCAGCATTTGCAGCTTCTCCTACCACTTCTATTTCTGGATAGGCCATCAATAGGTTTTTGAGCTCTTGTCGGGCTAGTCGTTCATCATCAATGATTATCGCTTTCATAACTAACTATTTTTTTAGGAATTATCAATTCGGTTAATACTACATTCTTTTTTTCGTTTTGTATTATCAACGAAGCTTCTTTGCCATAAAGCAATAGTAAACGCTGACGAGTGTTTTTTATACCAAATCCTGAATCGGTTTCAATGTTATCTTTTAGTTCTCCACTGTTCCTGATTTTAATGATTAATTTGTCATTTTCTATAGCAGTTTCTAGTTCAAGTATTCCTCCTTCTGTGAGTTTCGAAATCCCGTGTTTTATTCCATTCTCCACAAGTGTTTGTATCATCAACGGAGGTAATTCAAATTCAGAACTCTTTGCATTTATTTCCATTCGTACATTCAATCGTTCTTCATATCTTATCGACTCCAACGCAAGATAATCGTTTACAATTTTCATTTCTTCATCAAATGAAATTACTTTGTTTTTCCCCATCTGCAATGTGTTTCGAAGCAGGTTGCTGAGTTGAGTTACTGCTTCTTTGGCTTTTAAGGGTTCTTCGTCTATCAATGCTCGTATGCTATTCATAGCATTGAACATAAAATGAGGATTGAGCTGAGATTTTAATTTATTCAATTCAATTTCGTTAATTGAGGCTTGCCATTTGAAATTTTCGATTTCAGCTTTTTTATAGTTCTGGATAAAATGAAACAGAAAATATATAAGCGACCAGAAAAAATAAACAAAGGCTAGATTCAATACTCCAGATGCAATAATGACATTATTCAAGTGTTTGTTGCCTGCTATGTTTAACAGCGATTCAAGCCCGAATTGTCCATAATCGTGTAGGGTGGCAATGAGTATAGAAGAAAGTATAACTAGAGGAATGACCAATAGTGTTTTTAATCGTAACCAACCTAGCTGAAGAATGAGGTTTCGGTAAAGATGAGAAATGACAACACCGAAGGAGAAAAGAAAAAATTGACTATAAGCAAAATTAAAGGTGAGTGTACCATCAAGTTTTGCAAATAGACATTGAAACAGAACAAACGTCATCCATCCACCAAACTGACAAATCCAATAAAGATTTTTTTTAGTCATGATTCGAGAATGATCGTTTCTATTTTTAATGAATAAATAAGGGAATGACTGCTACGGTGCCATTCCCTTTGTTGAAATAAACTTACTATAAGTTGATATAGTTATTAAATTTCGATACAAGATTACAACCAATTCGCATTGCAAATGAAAAATTTACACAAGTGGCAAATAATCTATATTAACGGTAAGAAAAATTAAGCCTCGTTAACAGTGATTTTCTCAATCACATCTCCTTGACGAATTTGGTCAACAACTTCAATACCTGACACTACTTTACCAAAGCAAGTATGATTTCGATCTAAATGTGCTGTTTGGTTTCTATCGAGTACGATAAAAAACTGTGAGCCTCCTGTATCTCTTCCTGCATGTGCCATTGAAAGTACACCTTTGTCGTGATATTGGTTGTCACCTGTTAATTCACATTTTATTTTGTATCCTGGTCCACCCGCACCCGTTCCATTAGGGCATCCGCCTTGAACCACAAATCCGGGAATCACCCTGTGAAATGTTAATCCATCATAAAATCCTTTTTTTGCTAGGTCGCAAAAGTTTTTAACTGTTCCGGGAGCATCTTTTTCATAAAACTCCACTTTCATTGTGCCTTTGGCTGTTACTATTTCTGCTGTCATTATTTTATATTATTTAAAGGTGCAAAGATAAACGAAGTTTTGAGTTAATTGTTCAATCAACAATAATGGATTTAGCAATGAGAGTTTCGATTCACTAAAAAAATGACCTACCTCATGTTCAGTGAATTACTTTCAAAAAACTATTGTTAATTTAACCTTCGAATTGCTATTTCTTTTTTAATTTAGCACCCAATAAATTTCTAACACTTTAAATTCATAATAAAATGAAAGTAACAATAGTAGGAGCAGGAAATGTAGGAGCAACCTGTGCCGATGTAATATCTTTTCGTAAGATAGCTTCAGAAGTAGTATTACTAGACATCAGAGAGAACTTTGCAGAAGGTAAAGCGCTTGATATGATGCAAACAGCAACATTAATTGGTTTTAACACCGCAGTGAGTGGAAGCACCAATGATTACACAAAAACTGCGAATAGCGATGTGGTTGTGATAACTAGTGGAGTGCCCCGCAAACCTGGTATGACTAGAGAAGAACTTATTGGCATTAATGCTGGTATTGTGAAAGGTGTTACGGATAGTGTCTTGAAACATTCACCAAATGCAATTATCATAGTAGTAAGTAACCCAATGGATACAATGACTTATCTTGCTTTGAAAGAAAGTAAGTTGCCTAAAAATAGAATCATTGGAATGGGAGGTATTTTGGATAGCGCACGTTTCAAATGTTACATATCAATGGCATTGAAGGCTTCTGCTAATGATATTGAAGGAATGGTAATCGGTGGGCACGGAGATACTACAATGATTCCTCTAACTCGTTTATCCTCGTACAAAGGTATTCCTGTATCTCAGTTTTTGAATGCTGATGGATTAAAAAAAGTTGCTGCTGACACAATGGTAGGAGGTGCTACTTTAACGGGGATGTTAGGCACTTCTGCTTGGTATGCTCCTGGAGCGGCTGTTGCTGCTTTGGTTGATAGTATACTAAATGATCAGAAAAAATTATTCCCTTGCTGCGTTTATTTAGATGGCGAATATGGCCAAAAAAATATCTGCCTTGGAGTACCGGTGGTTATAGGCAAAAATGGTTGGGAAAAAATTGTCGACATCAATTTGAATGATGAAGAAAAAGCTGCGTTTAGCAAAAGTGCTGATGCAGTAAGAAATATGAATAATATTTTGAGTACGATTGCCATATAATCTAATCAGGTGAACAAAAAGCGTATGCTTTCTAGCAAAGTATACGCTTTTTTGATACACATATAATCCATTATGAAATCAAAATTGCCATTAAAAATTGTCACCTTCGCACCAAATAGTTTTCATTTGATGCTTAAAGTTAAAATTAATGGAAAGGTAGCAAATCTTGTGTTAGATACAGGGGCTTCACATTCAGCTCTTGATTTATCGAGGATAAGTAAATTTGAAAATAGAAAAGAATTAATCAAAAATTCAGATAAAACTACTGGGCTCGGCACCAATACAATGGAAAGTCATGTCCTAACACTTAAAAAAATGAAATTAGGTGACATTTGTCTGTTTGAATACGATGCATTGATTGTTGATTTGTCTCACATTAATAAAACATATGAATCACTAAAACTGCCACAAATTGATGGAGTTTTGGGTTCTGACATTCTTTTTTATTTGAATGCCAAGATAGACTTTGGAAAAAAAATGCTATACCTTAAAATAAAGTAGTCTTCTATATAGTTTTTTCTTTTACTATTGATGCGAAAGTGTTATCGCACGAATCTATTTTCCCAAATAGTCGATATCTGTTTCGTGCAACAATGTTGTACAAACCATCACGAAAAATACGTGGTACAAATATTAGAACATATAATAAAGGGTAGAGCCTATTCAATTTTCTTGAAATTCTAAGCGTTGCTGTTGATTTGGTGTAAAGCGTATTATTTTCAATTAAGATTAATCCAGCCATAGTTCTTTCTTCTATTTTGAATTTGGATAATAATTCAACTGCTTCTTCCGATTGAAGAGGAATAAATAAAAAATAATCAGAATTGTCTCGATTGATTATAAAATTTATTAGAGAGTTGCATAAATTGCAAATTCCATCAAATAGAATAATTCCCTTATTATCGTATTTAGTATTCATTAGTGGCGAATACCAATTTCGTAAGGGTCAACAGAAACTTCTACTTTTTTATCACTTCCCGAAGTGGTTTTGAGCAATTGATGTGTATTCATATCCACAAATGTAACATAACCATTCTTTCCACCACATACAGCAGTATGGTGAGGAGAAGGTCCACCAGCCGAGACATTTCTATTTGCAATATAAACAAGATTTTTTTCGTCATCCACTTCTATGCCGTGTGGTTGATGACCAGTGTAAATAGGAGACCACGAAACCTGTGTGTTTGTTGCAATGTCAATGATAGCCAAGCTTCCTCGTTTTCCTGGGAATGAGGAGATATCGTCTTCACAAGTTACAAATAGTAAATTGTTAGTTTCTGAAATTTCCATTTCAGTAGGTGATGCACCAACAGGAATTGCGGTGATGAATACATCACTGCTCGACATCACCCTCACTTCTGAAGTTCCTTGACAGGTGACAAAATATTTGGAGCCATCAGGTGAGAAAATAACCTGATGAGAATTAAGAGAAGTTGAAGGAGGAGTAGAAAATAAATCAGATTCAGTAAAAGCACTAAAATCAGGAGTAGGAGTAAGTGGTATTTTGTAAATTTTACTGCTACTTACTTGCTCAGTTACATAAAGAAAATTCCCATCTGGGCTGACTGTACAACCATGAGGGTTGTTAAATCCAATATTGTGAGATACAGTCATTGTTGCTAAGTCAACTACTGCAATATCAGCATTGTTGTCATAGTCTATTAGATAGGCTATGTTTCCATCATTTGAGAATGTGAATGTGTTCCATGCTCGCTGTAGTGGCCCTAAATAGGCTTGACTTACTAATTCGTCTGTTTCGGTGCTAAATTTTTGGAAATATTGGCCAGATGTAAAAAGCACATACCAAAATTTACCATCTGGCGATACTTGAATATCGTGAGAAGATTCAATCGCTCCAGATGTTCCTATATTGATGTAACGCATAGGTAACAATGTTTCAGTATCGAAGACAGTTACAACATCACATCCTTGATTAGCTACGTAAAATTTTTTTCGGTTAGCATTATCGGAGAACTTAACAAATCCTTTGTCGTTTGGAGCACCAGCATCTATCCATTTTTCAACCAATGAAACATCATCATGAGACAAAGGTGTTTTATTATAAGGCATAATAGGTTTTAATGTGAATCCTAAATCAGGATAGGTATTGATATAATAACAAGCAATGCTAAAGTCATGTCGGTAAGGAATTACGGAAGCACTTGTTCTTCCACCTTCAAATAATTTATCCCACGTTTCCATCGACAGTCCACCAGCCGCTTCTTTGCTTGTTTCGTTATGACATCCAGTGCCTGCACATTTTGTCACTATTATTTTCCCTATATCGTTCGGATAACCTTTGTAATCTGGTTGAGCCTTATCATACCTGCATGAAGCAATAAAATAACTTATCGAAATTACTATCGATAAGAAAATGAAATACGATTTTTTGTTTTTCATGAGCCAAAAGCTTACATCTATTTATTCAGTTACCGGTACATCAGTGGATGCGGACTTATTATACTTCAATTTTATCGCAACTCCACCAGACACGGTAGCGAAAATGGCATCATCATAACCTACACCATACAAATAATAGTTCCCTTTTCTGAGATTATCAAACTGATATTTCGCATTGGCGTCAGCTGTTGTGTGATCATCATAAGAACTCACGTTAGTTCCTGGAAAATCTGTAGCTCCGTATTTAATGTATACAATCGAATTGGGTATTGGTTTTGAATGATGGTATACGGTTCCATCTATACTAGATTTACCTCCAATACCTTCTTTCTGGCAAGAGTAAAATGATAGCGAAAGTAATATTAAAGAAACGTATCTGATTTTAAAATTACTTTTCATTTGCTTAGTAATAAGGTCCGAATTGATAACATTATATGTGTTTTTAAATTATCTTTTACACTCTAAAGCCTATGATAAGCACATCATCGACTTGTTCAATATTTCCTTTCCATTCCGAAAAAGCATTGTAAAGAACTTTTTCTTGTTCTTTAATTGGTAATTCATAAATAGAAGAAACTAGTTTTTGAAGATTTCCTAACATGAATTTTTTACCTTTTGCTCCACCAAACTGATCTGCAAAGCCATCTGAGAAAATATAAATTACATCACCTTTCTCTAAAGGTATTTCATGATTAGTGAATTGCCTTTTCACTTCGTTCTCCATCTCTAACCCCCCAATTGGAAATTTGTTAGCTTTAATCATTTCAAAAGCCTCTTCTCCCGATTTGTTTTTTCGAAATATCCATAATGGTCGGTTAGCTCCGGCATACTCCAACACTGACCCATCTTCATTCAAAGCACAAAGCGCAATGTCCATTCCATCACGCCTTTCGTTATCACTATTGCTTTGCTTTAGCGAACTCTTCACTCCAGCGTGAAGCTCGTTTAGAATTTCAGATGGTTTTGTAATGTTTTTATCCGAAACAATTTCTCCAAGAAGCGTGTTGCCAACTATACTCATAAAAGCCCCTGGGACTCCATGGCCGGTGCAATCTACTGATGCAATAAAACGTTTGTTGTTTCTTTTCGAAAACCAATAAAAGTCTCCACTGACAATGTCTTTAGGAAGATATAAAACAAATGCATCATTCATTTCGTTCAAGAGATTATTAAGAGGAGGAAGTAGAGCCTCTTGAATGTTTTTTGCATATTTTATACTGTCGGTAATATCATTGTTTTTTAATTCGATGATTGCTTTTTGAGCTATTACCTCTTCATTTATCAACTCTACTTTTTCTTTTTCTTCTCTTAATTCATGTGTGCGCAATTCTACTTCGTTTTCCAAAAGCACTTTGGCTTTTTGTAGATTGCGTGTATGGTTAACAACGTAAAAATAGATTGAAGCAAAAATAAGGAGTACCGAAAACGCATAGAACCACCATGTCTTCCACCAAGGAGGAAGAATCTTAAAGTGAAATGATATTGGATTTTTATTCCATAATTCATCGTTATTCATTGCCTTTAATTCAAATGTGTATTCACCTGCTGGTAAAGAAGAATAGGTGGTATTGGTTTCAGTTGTTGGAGGATTCCATGTGTCGTCTACTCCGTCTAGTTTAAATTGATACTTTACATTGAAAGGATTTGTAAGGCATAACCCAATAAAGTCAAACGTAATATGGTTCTTATCATAAGGCAAAACTAAATTTATGGGCAAGCCTGTAGCGCTATCCAAGCCTGTTGAGTATTTTTTAAATACATCGTCTGCTTTTTTATAAAACAATTCTAATCCCGTGATTCGAGTGATGGCCTCTTTATTATTAATTTTTTCTTCGCGAGGGTTGTAAACTGTAGCTCCCTTTATAGTTCCAAACCACAAATTTCCTTCATTATCTTTCATTTGAGCGTTCGCGTTGCACTCAACACCTTTGAACCCTTCATCCTGGGCATATCGTTTTATTACTATTTTATCTTGTCTATGTAACGCCATCAAATTTATCCTGTTCAATCCCTGTCGAGTTCCAACCCATAAATAATTTCCATCAATTAAAACAATATATACTTTGTTAGCTGACAGTCCTTTGTTTTGATCAATCAATTTGAAGGTTTTGTAATCGTAATAATAAACACCCTCATCGGTACCGAACCATAGAAAGCCAAAATTATCTCTTGTAACGGATAGGACTCTTTTGTCAGTAAAGCCATTCGACTTGTTGAAACGAATCGCTGTTTTATGATTGTACCTTATTACTCCATTCTCAGATCCTAACCATAAATTATTTTTTGTATCCTCAAATACGCTAAATATTTCGAAATCTCCCTGATCTTTTCTTAATGAATTCACAGCATCGATAGGTATTATCTTTTTGTCTTGAAGGTAACAAATTCCATATTTGGTACCAATCCATATTCTATCGTATTTATCTTTAAATATCGAGTGTATAAGATTGCTGGGGAGTCCATTTTTAGTTCCATAATTTGTGAACGTATTGCCATCCAATACTGATAACCCATCTTTGGTGCCAAAATAAATTCGCCCAGAATTATCTTCCTCTATTGCTCTTACAGTATTGTCAGCTATGGAATTATCTCGTTTTTTTGGGTTTAAAGAATAAGTAGTGATATTGTTTTTCTGAAGCTTGGTTACACCGCAATCTTGAAGTCCCAACCAAATGTTCCGTTTTGAATCTTGAAATAGGGTTGTTACAATTTCGCCTGGAAGACTATCTTTTTTACCATAAGTCCTAAACTCTTCTCCAAGGAATTTAGATACTCCCGCACCTATGGTTCCAAACCACAAGTTCCGTTCACGGTCCTTAAGTACACACCAAACATAGTTTCCCACTAGACCATTTTTTTCTTGATACCTTTTTGTTGTAAATCCGTTGTATTTGATTACACCTTCGTTGGTAGCAAGCCATAAATTATCCCTTTCATCAACTACCATTCCTAGAAAACCAATGTTCTCTTCGTGAGGAATATTGACAGCTTCAACTTTACCCAGCTTATTGATTCTCCTTATTCCTCCCTTAGTTCCAATATATATATTGCCTTGTTTATCTTCATTTATGGCTTTAACACTCGCGTAACTACTACCTTTAGCAAGATTGTAATTTGTGAATGTTTTGTTGTTAGTATTGTATTTAATGGCCCCATTCTCAACCGTTCCAAACCAGATATTGTTTTCCTTGTCTGAAAAAACAACCCACACGCTGGAATTATTGAGCATAGCATCTTGTGTAAATGGGACTATTTTTTGATTTATAAGTTGATACACACCTTTGGAAGTTCCAAGCCAAACAATACCATTATTATCCTCCGCAACTTTTAAAATTCGATTATTTTTAAGCCCATCCTTTTCAGTAAAATTTTTGAAATTATATCCATTGTAAATGCTTAATCCGCCATTGGTACCGAAAAGCAAGTGCCCATTTTTGAGTTCAGTTATAGAGTACACAACATTGTTCACTAGGCTATCATTCTCGGTAATGTTTTCAAATTTGTTTCCATCGTACTTGCTAACTCCTCCTCCATTTGTGCCGAACCAAATGTTTCCATATTTGTCCTGACACATCGATAATATTTGCGATTGGGCTAGACCATCCTCAAGGCCATAATTTCTGAAATCATAAGTTTGAGCATGAGAGTGTTTTTCTGTCGCAAGACAGAGGATGAGTAGTAGTATTTTAAAAATGGATTTCATTTCGGTGATAAAGGTATAAAAAAGTTGCATTATAATTAATCAATTATTACACCTCTTTTAAGATTGCTCGATTGCATGATTTTAAGCAATGCGAATTACTATCATAATAAGTTTGAAATTGTGAATCCCGAAACCTTAAAATACATACTTTTGTAAGTAAACATAATTCCAATGACCTTAGAGCTTCTTAATGTTGTTGATAATGTTAAGATAATTTTAAGTTAACACAAGCTTAAGAACAAAACAGCAATTTTACAGCGCCCAATAAAAATACTAAAATGAGCTTTCGATATAAAATTTTACTAGTAGATGATGAACAGGATATTCTCGAATTTCTTTCCTACAATTTAAAAAAGGAAGGGTATGATGTATATACCGCCCTTAATGGGAAACAAGCGGTAGAAGTAGCCAAAAAAGAACATCCTCATCTCATTGTGTTGGATGTGATGATGCCAGGAATGGATGGTATTGAAACATGTCGCGAGATTAGAGAATTGCCTGAAAACAATAATGTGTTGATAGCATTTCTTACTGCAAGAAATGAAGACTATTCTCAGATTGCAGGTTTTGATGTGGGTGCTGATGATTACATCAATAAGCCAATTAAGCCAAGAGTGTTGAGCAGTCGAATTAAAGCCTTATTGAGAAGAGGGGTGATTGCAGACCAAGTAAGTCCTGAAAAAGTAGATTTAGGAGGAATCAGAATCGATAGAGAAAGATATGTCATCTTTAAAGATGAACAAGAAATAAGTTTACCAAAAAAGGAGTTTGAATTATTGGCGTTACTTGCGTCAAAACCAGGAAAAGTTTTTACTCGCGAGATTATTTTGGATAAAGTTTGGGGAGGTGATGTGGTGGTCGGAGATAGAACAATTGATGTGCATGTACGCAAACTTCGCGAGAAACTAGGAGATGATTATATCAAAACTGTAAAGGGAATTGGATATAAGTTTGAATTTTAATTGTTAATATTGTCCAACTGTTTATTTAGAAAACAGTAAATAATTTAGCAATAATACAATGAATATTCTAATTCTTGGCTCGGGTGGGCGAGAACAAGCATTTGCTTGGAAATTGTCCCAAAGCACAAAATGCAAAAGCCTTTATATAGCCCCCGGAAATGCTGGCACCTTAGCATTTGGGACAAACCTTTCTATTTCAGCAAATGATTTCCAGTCAGTAAAAAATGCGGTGCTAAAGTACAATATCACTATGGTGATTGTTGGTCCAGAAGATCCTTTAGTAAAGGGAATTCATGATTTTTTTCTAGGGGACAATGAGTTAAAACACATCCCCATTATTGGCCCACAAAAAGATGGAGCACTTCTTGAGGGGAGCAAAGATTTTTCGAAACAATTTATGTTACGTCATAAAATCCCTACCGCTCAATACCAATCATTCACTAAAGAAACGCTTGCGAATGGTCTTTCCTTTTTGGAGACGTTAAGCGCACCGTATGTGTTAAAAGCGGATGGTTTGGCTGCTGGTAAAGGAGTTGTAATACCAACCACGCTTCCTGAAGCAAAAAAGGAACTCACCGAAATGCTAGCAAATGCCAAATTTGGTAATGCATCTGCCAAGGTGGTAATCGAAGAGTTTTTAAAGGGAATTGAACTTTCCGTATTTGTGTTAACCGATGGAAACTCTTACAAAATACTTCCTGCAGCTAAAGATTATAAACGAATCGGAGAGAATGATACTGGTTTGAATACTGGAGGAATGGGCGCCATCTCTCCTGTTCCCTTTGCGGATGAAGCATTTATAAAAAAGGTAGAACAACAAGTAATAATTCCTACAATCAATGGATTGAAGCAAGAGGGAATAAGCTACAAAGGGTTTATTTTTATTGGATTGATGAATGTAGATGGAAACCCTCAAGTAATAGAGTACAATGTTCGTATGGGCGATCCAGAAACGGAAGTTGTGATACCAAGAATTAAATCTGATTTGTTGGATTTATTTGTTGGTGTAGCTAACGGGAATTTGAATGAGGTAAATATGGAAATTGATGAACGATTTGCCACCACTGTTATGCTTGTGGCTGGCGGTTATCCTGAAGATTATAAAAAAGGAAACATAATAACGGGATTGGAGAAGGTAGAAGGAAGTCTCGTTTTTCATGCAGGAACTATTGTAAAAGAAACTGATGATAAACATCAGCATGTGGTTACAAACGGAGGAAGGGTATTAGCAATTACCTCTTATGGAAATACCATGGATGAAGCATTACAACTCTCGTTTTCAAATGCTGAAAGAATTAATTATGACGGGAAATACTATCGAAAAGATATTGGTAAAGATTTGAAATCATACTATAGCAAAGCGTAGTAGATTTTTATTACCTTTGCCCCGCGTTCTTTATATACTTATCAAGAAAGGTGGAGGGATTGGCCCTGTGAAACCTTAGCAACCGCAGAGAAATTGTAAATTATAAATCGTGAATTATAAATGAATTCATAAAGAATAATTCAACAAAAATAATTTCTCCTGAAGGTGCTAATTCCAATTCTGCATGTGTGCAGAAACAGATAAGACGAAACAGATTTTGAAAATAATATAGATATAAAAATAAATATTGAATCTCTTCGGCTTATGCTGAGGAGATTTTTTTTTGGAGTGATGTGAGCGAAAATAAAAACAAAATGAAAGACATTAGAAAAGATTTAGAAAAAAGAGTTCTGGTAATTGATGGTGCAATGGGCACCATGATTCAGCAATATAAGCTGGAAGAAAAAGATTATTGCGGCAAACGATTTGCCGACTGGCACAAAGATGTGAAAGGTAATAATGATTTGCTGTCGATTACACAGCCTCAAGTTATCAAAGCCATTCATAAAGAATATTTGAAAGCCGGTGCAGATATTATCGAAACCAATACATTCAGCGGTACTACCATTGCTATGGCCGATTACGACATGCAGGAACTGGTGTACGAATTAAACTACGAGTCGGCAAAAATAGCGAAGGAAGCCATTGATGAATTTAATAATGAAAATCAAAATGCAGAACTTCGAAACCCTAAGTATGTAGCGGGTTCGATAGGGCCAACTAACAGAACACTTTCTCTTTCGCCCGATGTTAACGACCCGGGTTATCGTGCAGTTACCTTTGATGAAATGGTTATTGCATACACCGAACAGGTAAAAGGGCTGATAGATGGTGGTGCAGATTTGTTGCTGATTGAAACCATATTTGATACACTCAATGCTAAGGCCGCATTGTTTGCCATCCAAAATTATTGTGAAAAGATAAATCGTAAAATGCCGGTGATGATTTCGGGAACCATTACCGATGCCAGTGGCCGGACGCTTTCCGGACAAACTGCCGAAGCATTTTTGAATTCTGTTTCTCATGTCGACTTGTTAAGTGTGGGACTCAATTGCGCTTTGGGCGCAAAAGATATGAGGCCCTACTTGCAGGAGCTATCCGAAAAAGCACCTTTTTATATTTCGGCTTATCCCAATGCCGGATTGCCAAATCAGTTTGGAGAGTATGATGAAGATGCTCATGCAATGGGCCATCAGATAGAAGATTTTCTTAAGTCGGGTTTTATAAATATTGTGGGAGGATGTTGCGGTACCACGCCTGCTCACATCAAACGCATAGCCGAACTTGCACGAGTGGCTTCGCCCCGAAAAAGACCGCAGCCGGATACATTGATGCATTTGAGCGGTCTGGAACCGGTTACCCTAAGGCCCGAAAGTAATTTTATGAATGTGGGCGAACGAACAAATGTTACAGGTTCTAAGAAATTTCTCCGACTGATTAAAGAAAATAATTTTGATGAAGCACTCTCTATTGCCCGCGAACAAGTGGAAGGAGGAGCACAGGTGATAGATGTAAATATGGATGAAGGGATGCTGGACAGTGAAGCATCGATGACTAAGTTTCTGAATCTGATAGCAGCCGAACCGGATATATCTCGTGTGCCTATTATGATTGATTCATCCAAATGGTCAGTGATTGAAGCCGGTTTGAAATGTGTGCAGGGCAAGTCGATTGTTAATTCTATTTCATTAAAAGAAGGGGAAGAAAAATTTATTGAATACGCACACAAAGTAAAACAGTATGGTGCGGCTGTTATTGTCATGGCTTTTGATGAAACAGGACAGGCAGATACACTGCAGCGAAGAAAAGACATTTGCAAACGGGCCTATGATATTTTGGTAAACAAAGTTCAGTTTCCTGCTCAGGATATTATTTTCGATCCGAATATTTTCCCTGTCGCAACTGGCATGGAAGAACATCGTTTGAATGCGCTCGACTTTTTTAATGCCACCAAATGGATAAAGGAGAATTTGCCTTTTGCAAAAGTAAGCGGAGGTGTGAGTAATGTTTCTTTTTCTTTTAGAGGCAACGATATGGTGAGAGAAGCTATACACGGAGCGTTTTTGTTTCATGCTGTAAAAGCGGGAATGGACATGGGAATTGTGAATCCTTCGCAATTGCAAATGTATGATGACATAGACAAGACATTACTTGAATTGGTGGAAGATGTATTACTTAACCGAAGAGATGATGCAACGGAACGCCTGGTGGAACATGCGGAATCATTAAAGGGAATTACAAAAGAGAAAACAGAAAAAGATGAAGCCTGGCGGAAAGGGACTGTTGAAGAACGATTGAGCCATGCTTTGGTAAAAGGAATTGTTGAATACATTGATGTAGATACCGAAGAAGCCCGTCTCAAACTTGGACGACCATTGCATGTTATTGAAGGGCCGCTGATGGCCGGAATGAATGTAGTAGGCGATTTGTTCGGAAGTGGTAAAATGTTTTTGCCTCAAGTGGTAAAAAGTGCGAGAGTGATGAAAAAGGCTGTGGCATACCTTGAACCGTTTTTGGCGGAAGAGAAAAGAAACGGCCCATCCCCAGCCCTTCCCGAAGGGAAGGGAGCCGAAACCCAAAAGTGGGAAACCGCAGACCCTATGCTTTACTCCTTATTACGAGAGTTTGCCGATAGAAACAAGAATAAACCGACAGCAGCCGAGGCAATTTTGTGGCAATTGATAAAGGGTAAAAAATTAGAAAAATATAAGTTCAGACGTCAGCATATTATAGGGCATTATATTGTAGATATTGTTTGTTTGCAAAAGAGACTTATAGTTGAAATAGATGGAAATATTCATCAATTGCCCGAGAACATTGAATCGGATGAGGAAAGAACATTATGGCTGGAGAGTAAAGGGTTTAAAGTTATTAGATTTAAAAACGAAGAGATAATAGCGGATACTGATAATGTATTGGAAAAAATAGTGTCGGTATTAGAAACTCAACCCGAACTTTCTTTGGGTTCTGTCTCCTCCCCTTCTGGGAGGTCGGGAGGGGCCTCCCGGAAAATACTTTTAGCAACGGTAAAAGGAGACGTACATGATATTGGGAAAAATATTGTGGGGGTAGTATTGGCCTGCAACAATTATGAGATTATTGATTTGGGCGTGATGGTTTCTGCCGACAAAATTCTGGAAGAAGCAAAAAAACAGAATGTAGATATCATTGGTTTAAGCGGATTGATTACACCTTCTCTGGATGAGATGGTGCATGTGGCAAAAGAAATGCAGCGACAAGGGTTAACTATTCCATTGCTGATAGGTGGAGCAACTACTTCTAAAGTGCACACTGCTGTTAAGATTGCACAAAATTATTCGGGACCGGTGGTGCATGTTAATGATGCCAGTAAGTCCGTACCTGTGGCGAGCAGTTTAATTTCGGATGAATTGAGAGATGCTTTTATGGCGGATATTGCAAAAGAATATGAACGTCTGCGTGAGCAAAACAAAAATGCTCAATCACAAAATAAATTCATCTCCATTGAAGAGGCGCGTGCGAATAAGTTTCCGATAGTTTGGAACAAAACTGAAATCGCGAAGCCTGCTTTTATCGGTAACAAAACATTTACAAACTATCCGCTATCAGAAATTGCAGCGTACATCGATTGGACTCCTTTCTTTATTTCATGGGAAATGAAAGGCTCATATCCTAAAATATTAAAAGACCCTAACAGAGGTGAAGAAGCCACTAAGTTGTTTGCAGATGCACAAAAAATGCTGAAGCAGCTTATAGATGAGAAATGGCTTACGGCAAATGCTGTTATTGGTATTTATCCCGCCACTAGTAATGGTGATGATATTGAAGTGTATGGCCCTTCTCTTTCATCTTTAGGGGAGAATAAACCATTGTGTGTATTCCACACGTTGCGTCAGCAAACCAAAAAGCCGGCAGGACAATACAATACTGCCTTATCGGATTTTCTTCCGCAAAAAACAGAAAGCCTCTCCTTCGGAGAGGGGCCGGGGGTGAGGTCTTATGTGTCAGGCAGCGACTTCATTGGCGCCTTCGCTTTAACCACAGGTATCGGTATTGATGAGCATGTGGCTCGTTTCGAAAAAAATCATGATGACTATTCTGCCATCATGTTGAAAGCTTTAGCCGATAGGCTTGCTGAAGCATTTGCTGAATTGATGCATAAAAAAGTGCGTACCGAATTATGGGGATATGCGAAGGATGAAAAGATTGCGAATGAAGAATTGATGAAAGAAGAATATGCAGGTATTCGTCCGGCTCCGGGATATCCTGCTCAACCAGACCACACTGAGAAACCTACTTTGTTTAAGTTACTGAATGCCGAAAAAGAAACAGGAATTGTGCTTACCGAAAGTATGGCCATGTTTCCAACAGCATCGGTGAGTGGTTTATATTTTGCACATCCCGACTCTCATTATTTTGGAATAGGAAAAATAGCGAAAGACCAAGTGGAAGATTATGCAAGCAGAAAAGGAATGAGTGTGCAGGAAGCTGAAAGATGGCTGGGACCTAATTTGGGATATAAATAATAGTATGGAAAGCAAAGAGCCGCTAAGTATTTTTTCTTAGCGGCTCTTTTTTGTTTCTGCTTTGGTTAATTCTTAATAAACTTCTTTCTTATTACTCCTTTCTCAGTTTCTACTTCTATAAAATAAATTCCTTCCTTCCAAGTGCTCACATCTATACTTAGTTGTTGGTTGCTAGTTGTTAGTTGTTCGAAAAACACTTCTTCACTTAATACATTATATATATGTATGGCATTAATTCTTAATTGTGAATTCTCAATTGTGAATTGATTAGTTGCAGGGTTGGGGATTATGTTTACGGTATTCTCCTTCGTTATTTCATTTATCCCTATATAACAATTACCAAGTGTTACCAACACTGTATCCAAAGTAACTGCGCAAGGCGTAGTTTGTGTTAAATAATAGGTAGTTGTAACCAATGGTTTGGCATACGGATTTCCTACGCTTGCATTACTTAAACCTGCGGCAGGTTGCCAGCTATAACTTACACCTTCATAGTTGGCAACACCAAGTTGCAAACTATCTCCATGGCAAATCG
>CAIWDF010000197.1 GCA_903911435.1 uncultured Bacteroidota bacterium | reverse complement strand
CATAGAATACACTTCTCAATGCACTGTTAGTGCCACTTGTTACTGGAGTCCATGTGGTGCCTCCATTCACAGTGCGTAATATTTTGCCTTGATCACCAACACATAATCCATTAGAAACAGTATTGAATCGAATATCATACAAGATAGTACTTACTCCGCTTGTTTGGGCAACCCATGTAACACCTCCATCAGTTGTTTTGGAGAGGACTCCGCCAATCCCACAAAACCATGCTGTTGTGGATGAGAAGGCGGAAACACCGGTTAGCAAAGTAGTTGTGCCAGAAGTTTGTTCAGTAAAGTTAGTTCCTCCATTAGTAGACTTTGTAACAGTTCCATAATCGCCTACCATCCAGCCATCGGCCGATGAAGTACAAAAACTTGCTGCATATAAATTGGCTGATTTTGTAGCACAATAATTAACTGGAGTCCAGGTGGCACCACCATTGGTAGTTTTAATTATATTGGCATAAAATCCACATGCATATCCTGTATTGGCATTCACAAAATATACAGAAGTCATATAGGCAACATTATTGAAGTATTGCGTAGTCCAGGTAACCCCTCCATTGGTAGTTTTTCTAATTTGATTGCTGAAATCCTGAGTAACCACCCAGCCAGTATTTGCATCAATAAAGTTTAATTGAACTATCCCAGTAGTAATGGTAGAAACATTCGACCAGGTTGCTCCACCATCGGTGGTTTTGAAAACTAAAGTAGGAGTGTTAAACCACCCTGTTGTTCCAGAGATAAAGGAGAACGATAAAATAACCGCATTGGTATTAGAGGTTTGAGAAGTCCAGGTACTCCCTGCATTGGTGGTCTTTTTTAAGATGCCCCCAACCCCTGCAAACCACCCTGTTTGTGCATCACTAAAATAGATGCATCGAATCCCTGTAGTGATTCCAGTGGTTAAATTAAACCAGGTTAATCCTCCATTAATAGTTTTGTATAGCTGACCTGTTTCATCAGCCACATAGCCTATATCTGCACTTGTAAAAAAAACACAGTTATATGACGGGTTAAGCGTATTGATGGTGGTGATTTGCAACCAGGTTCTTCCTCCATCAATTGTTTTAAAAGCGGCCCCTTCATATCCTACAACATATCCAACCGTAGTGGAAACAAATGACATATCAGTAAAATAAACTTGATTACCTGTTACCGATTTGGCGTATTGTAATGCTAAGGGTGTCCATGTTGTACCCCCATCAATGGTGGTCATTACCACTGCATTCTCACCAATGGCATATCCAATACTGGTAGTAACCATTTTAATTTTTTGGAAGTTTTGATACGAGTTGGCTGGCTGATACCAGCTAGCATTCGCAGCTTGAAAAAGAACTAAAAGAAGCAATGCAAAAAGGAGTCGTGATGTTCGAAAAGCTTTGACTGGCATGGAAGCCTGAGTGTAAATGTTTTTCATGATGTGAAAGAAATAAGGGTTTGTTTTGAATTAATTTTTTGAAAGGTATATGCTGAGGGAAGTCCTTTTTCCTTCACTTATTATATGGTCGTGTTTAGATGGTAATTGGTAAGAATGCACTATTAATCATTCCCCGGCATTGAATCAAAATCCACCTTACATCATTTCAATTATTAAAATGAAATAGGTTAATTGCATTCGAATTATTATGAGTACACCAACCAACCTTCGCCCCACCTGGGATGAATATTTTATAGAAGTGATGGATGCCATCAGCAAAAGAGCTACCTGCAACCGCGGTAAAAGTGGTTGTGTGATTGCTCACGACAATCGTATATTAGTGAGCGGCTATGTGGGATCACCAGTGGGGCTGCCCCATTGCGATGATGTTGGGCATTTGATGAAGAAAGTAATTCATGATGATGACAGCATCACCGAGCACTGTATGCGCACCGTGCATGCCGAACAAAACGCCATTTGCCAGGCTGCCAAACTGGGAGTTTCGCTGGATGATGCAACCCTTTATTGTAGAATGACTCCCTGCCGTACCTGTTGTATGATGATTATAAATTGTGGTATTAAAAGGGTGGTATGCCAGCGCAAGTATCATGCTGGAACAGAGAGCGAACAAATGTTTGCCGATGCTGGTGTGAAGATTGAGTTCATAGAAAATGATATCCAGAAGTATTGAGAAAATAACTCAACCAGCACATATTGAATTGCACAAAATCGTTTAGGCATTCCCTCAAGCATTTAGTAATATTGTAAAATGGATTTCGCGCCCATCTTAAAAAATATTTCCAAGCATATCACCTTGACTCCTGATGAGGCGCAGCGTTTTGTGTCGATGCTGGAATATAAACAGGTGAAGGCACGCAAATTACTTTTGCAAGAGGGGGAAGTGTGCAAGTCCTCCTATTTTGTTATCAGTGGTTGCCTCCGAGGTTATACCGTTGACAAAAATGGCATTG